>JALQXR010000601.1 GCA_023263105.1 Marivivens sp.
CACTGGCCACTTGATGAGAGATACCTAAATAGTATGAGGACTGGTGCTGCTGCTACATTTGCAGCAGAACACCCTTAGTGAAGAAGCAGTTTTCAGAGCTACTGCCAAGTGATTCTGGCTGCCAAGTAATTCTGGCTGGTGCATCAAACCAGTTGCCAAGGCATAGAAGACACATGCTGTGTGCCCTGGATGCCATCTGTACCCGGTGATTTGTGTGCATTGGCAATTTGTGTGTGTGTGTGTGTGTGTGTGTGTGTGTGTGTGTGTGTGTGTGTGTGTGTGTGTGTGTGTATCGATTTTTTTTGTGATTCTGAAAGCTCTTAATGCGCTCTAAATGACGGTCAAAACACAGTAGTTGTGTCAGCAAGCTCTGAGGCGTGCGCAGACTCAGTGTGCCGCTTAGTGTGTGTGTTTGTGTGTGTGTTGTGCCAACTGGCAGCAAATGAGCCAAGTGAGTCCACAAATCATAGATATCCTGCCAGATGGTGACCATTGGTCAATGTTCTTGTATTGGGGGCCCCCTTCAGCATGGCA
>JALQXR010000602.1 GCA_023263105.1 Marivivens sp.
CGAATGATCTTATCAAAGAGCATGGTCTTGATGCGGGCACAGAGCCTGGGGTGGCACAGGGTGACGAGGTGATGATGGTGGAATCGGCACGCCGATGACGAGGGGTGGCGGGGGATGGTATGGCCGGTGGCGGGGAGGGTGGTGGTGGAGATGTTGGTGATAAGGTCTTGGGGGTGTCGATGGTGTTGGTCAGGGAGGTGGTGGTGGTGGTGGTGGTGGTGGTGGTGATAGTAGTGGTGTCGTTCTACCGCTCCGAGTGGTGAGACAGGAGGGAGAGGGACGTCAACTTTAGGGCGGCATGCACCTACGGCAACGATGACCAGTCGGAACCCGACGGAGTGATTCGAGCAAACGTCGTCGGTCGGGTGTTGAGAACAAGGAGCAAACCCGGTGTGTGTGTGTATGTGTGTGTCTGTGTGTCTGTGTGTCTGTCTGTGGGGGGGAGTGTGAACACTACCACGAAGAGGAGTGCCAGGTACGTTACGGGGTCCAGCCCCAGTGGGAACTGCACCACAGCACCCGACGTTATCGCCTG
>JALQXR010000603.1 GCA_023263105.1 Marivivens sp.
GCCGTTTGCACCCGCCGACGGCGCGCGTGCTCGGCGCACCGAAGGCGTCAGCTTCTCCGTCGTCGCAGGCAAGCGCGCGGCAAGGCCCGGCGGCGGAGGGCGACGCCGACGAGGTCCGCCGCACCCCAGCTGGGGCTTTTAGTGGTTATGTTCTTGTTTCCCCGCTTCGACTGCCTCAACGGCGTCCGTTTCCGTTCCGCAACGTGCGAGCTGTTCGCCGGCAAGCGGCGGCACCTCTGCGGCAGGGGCCGGACACGTCTGCGGGGCGCGAGATGCTGCTGATGAGCCTCTCCAGCGCCCACCACGACGCCGCCGAGGCCAAGCGGCAGCTCGCGGCGTGCAGGGCGGACCTCGCCCAGCTGCGCTCGGATGCCGCGAAGACCGCCAGCGGAGCCGCTGGCGCTGGGCTTGCCGGCGTCAACGCAGATGCCGACGCCCACGGCGAGGTGCGTGCAATCGAGCACGGCTGTTCGGGGCGATGCGCCCAGGTCGGCTTTTCTCCGTCGGGGCCAGCGAGCACGTGGCCTGGGCAGGC
>JALQXR010000604.1 GCA_023263105.1 Marivivens sp.
ATTTTTGTTTTGCGCTTTGATGGTGCAGTTTTGCGTTCTGACTGCAAAGTTCTGCGCTTTGATTGTGCAGTTTTGCGTGTTGAATGTCAAGTTTTGCTCCTTGGGGGTGAAATTTTAATGTTGGATTGTAAAATTTTGAAATTTCATAATGCAGTTTTGCTCTTTGCGGGAGCAGTTTTGCTGTTCGATGATGCAGTTTTGCGATTTTATGGTGCAGTTTTGCTATTTGATTGTTCAATTTTGCGCTTTGATTGTCAAATTTCTGGCTTTGATTGTGCAGTTTTGCGTGTCGATGGTGCAGTGTTGCGCTTTGATCGCGTAGTTTTGCGTTTTGATGGTGGGCCTTTGCGCTTCAATGATGCAGTTTTGCGTTTTGAATGCGAAGCTTTGCGTTTTGATTGTGCAGTTTTGCGCTTTGTGTATGAAGTGTTGCGCTTTGATTGTGCAATTTTGCTATTTGATGGTAAAGTTTTGCGCTTTGATTGTACAGTTTTGTTATTTGATTGTGAAGCTTTGCGTTTTTATGGGGCAGCTT
>JALQXR010000605.1 GCA_023263105.1 Marivivens sp.
CTCGCTTTCCTTGCGGTAGACGAGCCCGGCCTCGTACAGGTCGAGGAACAGCGCCTGTTCGTGCCCATAATAATCCGGCTCGCAGGTGGCGAGCTCCCTCGACCAGTCGAGCGCGAAGCCCAAGCGCTTCAGCTGCGCCTTCATCGTCGCGATGTTGGCGCGCGTCCAGGTGCCGGGATGGACCTTCTTCTCCATCGCCGCATTCTCGGCCGGCATGCCGAACGCGTCCCAGCCCATCGGATGAAGGACTTCGAAGCCCTTCATCCGGCGATAGCGGGCGAGCACGTCGCCCATCGTATAGTTGCGGACGTGCCCCATATGGATGCGCCCCGACGGATAGGGGAACATCTCCAGGACGTAGGACTTCGGCTTGGCGCTCGTGTCATCGGCGTGGAAGGTGCCTTGCTCCTCCCACGTCTTCTGCCAGTGCGCGTCGGCCTCGGCCTGGGTGGCCTCGTTGCCGTTGGCGACGACGAACTGGGAGAAGGCGACCTCGCCGAGCATCATCGCGGCGTTCACGTCCCTGGGAGCGTTT
>JALQXR010000606.1 GCA_023263105.1 Marivivens sp.
TTAATAGTTACTAAATCACGCTACGTACTCTAATGCACCGGTTCCTCTCCGCCGGAGGGCCGCTGCCGCTCGATGAAGTCAAGGAAGCGCCGCGCCACCTCCTCCGGATATTCGGTGGGCACCATATGATGCCTAGGTGTGTGCGCGTGGAGGTTATGGTTCGATTGGGTACACACGCTCGGAAGTTTCCGCACCTTCCTTCCATCGTCACCAGCTCGGCGGCAGGGACAAGTGCCTTTAGCTCCTCGCTGCCGCGATACGGCACCTGTGCGGGCGGGCAGGGGTGGAGGGTGTGCGTATCCGTGTGAGTGTGTGTGTGTGTGTGTGTGTGTGTGTGTGTGTGTGGATGGTTATGGTGGTGGTGGAAATCGAGTTCGCGAGTGTGTTCGGGCTGCTGGCTGGTGTCTGGCTGTATACATTGATAACAACGCCGCGTGTGTGAGGATTATACATACCGATCCGTCTTTCGTGCCCCATATTACAAGGACGGGAAGTCCGCGCGTATGCAGCAGGCGGTAGCAAGCAGACAATTCT
>JALQXR010000607.1 GCA_023263105.1 Marivivens sp.
ATTTCGCCCTTAACCTCCTCCCCCCCACACACACCACCCCATTGCCACCTCGTGCCGAGTCGTGGGGCACCAACGGCGTAGCCTCGGCCGCCAAGTGTCCTCACTCACTCACTCACTCACACACACACACACACACACACACACACTCATACGCACACGCAAACGCAGGCGCTTCGGTCGGGCGGTGCCGCCAAGACCACGGCGACGACGACCACCACCACCACCACCACAACGACCACCACTACCACCACCATGAGCGAGAGGAGCTTAGCGCCCGGTGACCTGGCATTGGATTCTCCCCCTGCACCCGCCTCTCCCCGCGTCAGCCCCACAGAGGGCCTCCGACGAAAAGTAACCCTCTCCCCCACCACCACCACCACCACCACCACCACCACCACCACCACTACCACCAGGGCATGCACAAAGTTGTGCAGTTCGGGCACCCCACCACCACCACCCCCACCCCTGCGCGCCGGTCGTAGGTCGTTGAGGAGATCCGCGAGACGGAGCGTTCGTACGTCACGTCCCTGGAG
>JALQXR010000608.1 GCA_023263105.1 Marivivens sp.
AGCAGTGGTGGTGGTGGTGGCAGAGGTGGTGGCAGCAGCAGCCGCCGCAGCAGTGGTGGTGGTGGTGGTGGTGGTGGTGGTGGTGGTGGTGGTGGGTCGTGGGTCCACACCCCATCTCATGATGGGGTGGGGGGGATGGGCCCAGGGGGGAAGGTTGCAGGGCCCGGGGCGGTCCTGGTCGTATCCTTTGGCTGGGCCAAAGGACACGAAAAGGATGCACCGGGGGGCCGGTGCACCCTTTGCCCAGCCACCGCCCCAATGGACGGTGCGAGCATTGATGACCCTAAGGTCACCAATGGCACCGTCCATTGTGGCTTGGTGCCACGGGCGGGGGTACCCCCTGGTGCTGTGGGGTACAAAGTACCCCACATGCTCATCGCTAGGGATGGGGGCGTTCACTGGGACGAACGCCGCAAACCTTTCCCCAGGGGGATCCGCCTCCAAGGCGACATCCCTGTGTGGCTGCTGGGGCGCGGCACCAGGGGCCGCCCAAATAAAGCCGCACTTAATGACCGGATAGCCAATATATTTGG
>JALQXR010000609.1 GCA_023263105.1 Marivivens sp.
GTAAATAAAAACATATATATATGAATATAACTATACACAAGTTGCAATTCCAAAAACATGGTGTCCACACACAAAATGCACACACACACACACACACACACACACACACACACACACACACACACGTATGTATACATAAATATACATACATACATATATATAGAATCAACAGGATCAGGTTGGTTATTTTCTTCTAATGGTTTATTTGCTGTTTTAGTTTCTTTAACATTTTCTAGTTCTTTCTTTTTTTCAAAATCCTTTCTGTTAGGTCTTACATCACTAGCTGATGTACACATAGTATGTGGTGTTGTTTCAGCATTCTGTTGTTCTTGTAACATCTTCTGTCCTAATTTACCACTTGTCTTTACGGCTCTGCCCGATTTAGGATTCATGACACATTCTGGCTTATCCATTTACACTATAATAACATCAAATATTGAGATTTGTTTTCCTCCACCCTAGATGGCGTATAATCTAACTGGTGTATAATCTGACTCACACACATAACCATACCGGATTTACAATATCAACC
>JALQXR010000060.1 GCA_023263105.1 Marivivens sp.
CTGGCGCCGGTTTACGGCCCGCCGTTCGTCCGCAGCCTAGAGGGCGGGCGCCGCTATGCCACGATCGACGATTTCCGCAAGCTGGTGAAGCTGGCTTATATGTCCAAGTGGCTCCACCATTCGGGCGGCACGATTTGCGAACCGACGGACGTGGCGGTGAACAAGCGTCACCTTGATATGCTGCTGGCCCATATGACCCTGTCGGACAAACCCTTTATGGGTTCGGTCACCGCACCGGAACGGGCCGAGGATTCGGTCGAGATGGCGTCGATTCTGTTCGGCGAGGACTTTGTCCAGCAGAACACGGTGATGACTTCGCTCATCAACATCAACTCGCCCATGACCTTTGACAGCATCATGATGGGCGCGCTGGAAGTCTACGCGCGCAACAATCAGGCCGCGATCATTTCGCCGTTCATCGTCGGCGGCGCGATGGCTCCGGTGTCGGTGGCGGGGACGCTCACGCAGGTTCTGGCCGAGGTTCTGGCCGGCGTCGCCTACAGCCAGCTGATCCGCAAGGGCGCGCCGGTGATTGCGGGTGCCTTTGTGACCTCGATCGACATGAACTCTGGTGCGCCGACATTCGGCACGCCCGAAGCGTCGCATATCACCTATGGCATGGGCCAGTTGGCCCGTCGTCTGAACCTGCCGTACCGTTCTGCCGGCGGGTTCAGCGGATCCAAGCTGCCCGATGCCCAGGCCGCCTACGAATCCGCCAACAGCCTGAACATGGGTCTCTTGTCCGGCGTGAACTTCATGCTGCACGCCTGTGGCTGGCTAGAGGGCGGTCTGGTGACCGATATCGAGAAATTCGTGATGGATGCCGACCAGCTTGGCGCGTTGCACCACTTTGCCAAGGGCGTCGCGATCGACACCAACGGGCAGGCGATGGATGCGATCCGCGAAGTCGGACCCGGCGGGCATTTTCTGGGCTGCGCGCACACGCAGGCGAACTTTAAGTCGGCGTTCTGGCGCACCGATGTTCTGGACTACAAACCGTTCGAACAGTGGGACCAGGAAGGCGGACGCGATACCCGTACCCTTGCGGCCAACCGCGTCAAGCGGATGCTGGAAACCTACCAGCAGCCCGCGATGGACGAAGCCGTGTCCGAGGCCCTGCACGACTATGTCGCCCGCAAGAAGGCCTCGGTACCCGACTCGTTCATGTAACCGGCAGGCAGGCTCAGCCTGCCGTCTGCTCCACATCCCTGACAGAGGCGCGCAACAGCCGCGCCTCTGCCATTATCGCGATCAGCACCTCGACATGGCGGGCCACGGAATAGTCCGCGCGGTCGGCGACGCGCCGATCTTCGCAGTCGGCCTCGATCTCTAGCAGCTTCAGGATTGCCTGACCCGTGCGCGGGATCGCGACGGTTCCCAACACGCGTGGCAGATGAACCGACCGGCGGTAACTGTCCGCCCCGATCCGCGCCGTACGCACCAGAAGAGAAGGTCGGTTTAGCGCCCCGACCAGGCTCAGAATATCCAGCATGACAATCCCCAGTGTGTCCTTCTGACCGGATATTACTCAACCTAAACGGGTGTTGCGTTTGTGTAAGACCGAGCGTGCGCAGTCCCAACAACTGTTTAGGTATTGATAACAATGATTGAGATTGTTGCGGATGGCGCTACAACTATAGGGCGACTCAATCTAAGGTAGAGTTGCATTTTGGAAAGTCCGTCAGTTCGGAGACCGGTCATGAGCAATTCAGGTAACGCGCAAAGAAGCACTGGGCTTCCCGGATGGGTGCCAGAAGCAGCACGGCATTATCTGGCTCATACGGAAACCGGCATGTCGATCCGAGAGCTGGCCCGCGCGGCAGACTGCCACGCGTCAACCGTCATGCGGCAAGTCCGGAGGTTTGAAAACCGCCGCGACGATCCGCTGGTGGACCAGTCTCTCAGGGATTTGGCTCTCCTCGTCTCCCGCATGCACAAAGAGCGACATGAAAAGAGGGGATCCATGACGCAAGCTCGGGAAATGATAGCGGCCGTAGACACGGGCGCGGCACTGGATTCAGAGGCGCGGCGCGCGCTTCGACGGCTCGCAGAGCCCGGCGCAATTCTGGCGGTGGCGCGGGACATGGAGATGGCGGTGATCGTCCGCGACGGTCCCGGAGGCACCACGGCGCGCTCGGCCGTTGTGCCGCGCGAAGTGGCGCAGACGCTTGCTTTGCGGGACTGGATCGCCTGCCTCGATCCGCTGGCCCGTATCGTGCGCTATCATGTGACGGCAGCAGGTCGCGCCGCGCTGAAACGGGAACTGGCAGAGGCCGAAAACCACGCGCGCGCCGCGATCGACCAAGACGATGCGCCCGTACCTTCGGGACGCAGGGAGCCCGCCGACGACACGGCGGTGCGCGAATTCCGGTTGTCGCTGGCCGAGAGCCCCCTGACCGGCCTGTCCCGCCGCCGCGACAAGGACGGCCAACCGTTTCTGAGCCGCGACCAGATCATCGCGGGCGAACGGCTGCGAGAGGACTATGAGCTGTCCCGCCTCGACCCCGCTGTCGCGCAGGATTGGGATGCGTTCCTGCAGGGCGGAGCCATCGCCCTGTCGGCCCCCACCAACGCAGGCGGCGCGGCAGCGGCGCGCGCCAGGATCGAGGTCGCGCTGTCCGAACTTGGTCCCGGTCTGGGGGACGTCGCTTTGCGGTGCTGCTGCTACCTCGAGGGGCTGGAAGTGACAGAGCAGCGGATGGGTTGGGCGGCGCGCTCGGGTAAGATCGTGCTGCGTATCGCTCTGGACCGGTTGCGGCGTCACTATGACCGGATCGGCAAGGGCTTTGGACCCATGATCGGCTGACACGACACCCGGCCGCAGCCATGACCTTGTCGCATGGCTGCGTTTCGGCGGTCGTGGTTGTCTCTTGCCGGAAATCAGCTATTTTGCCTCTCAAACCCCGTGCAAGGGAGGCATGTTTTGCGCGATCTAAAGATACCCGGACAGCGTCACCCCGAAAAAGCCCATCGCGCCGATAACGCCCAGCCGAAAAAGCCCGACTGGATCCGCGTGAAAGCGCCCAGCAGCGCGGGCTACAAACAGACCCGCGACATCATGCGCGAGCATAAGCTCGTCACCGTCTGCGAAGAGGCCGGATGCCCCAACGTCGGTGAATGCTGGGGGCAGGGTCACGCCACCATGATGATCATGGGCGAAATCTGCACGCGCGGCTGCACCTTCTGCAATGTGGCCACCGGGCGTCCCGATGCGCTGGATGTCTTTGAACCGGGCCGCGTGGCCGATGCGGTGAAAAAGCTGGGCCTGAAGCACGTCGTGATCACCAGCGTGGACCGCGACGATGTCGACGACGGCGGGGCCGAGCATTTCGCCCAGACCATCCGCGCCATCCGCCGCCAGTCCCCTGACACCACCATCGAGATCCTGACGCCGGACTTTCTGCGCTGCGGACCCGATGCGTTGGAAACCGTGGTTGCCGCCCGTCCGGACGTGTTCAACCACAACCTTGAAACCGTCCCCGGACTTTATCCCGAAGTCCGCCCCGGTGCGCGCTACTTCCACTCGCTTCGGCTATTGCAGCGGGTCAAGGAAATCGACCCGATGATGTTCACCAAATCCGGCATCATGGTGGGTTTGGGCGAAGACCGTCAGGGTGTCATGCAGGTGATGGATGACATGCGCGCCGCCGACATCGATTTCCTGACCATCGGACAGTATCTGCAGCCGACCTCAAAGCACCACCGTGTCGACCGTTTCGTGACTCCGGACGAATTCAAATCCTACGAGAAAGCCGCCTACGGCAAAGGCTTTTTGATGGTGTCGGCCACGCCGCTGACGCGGTCGTCCTATCATGCGGGTGACGATTTCGCACGGATGCGCGATGCGCGGGCTAAGGCGATGGGCCGCGTCTAGTTCTCGGACACCGGCAGCGCTTTGAGGTAGGCCGCGATGGCCTGCCGGTCCTCTGCAGGCAGACGGGACGTGTTCTTGATCACTTCGGCCATTTCGCCGCCGGCGCTGTCGAATTCGGGCGTAAAGCCGGTTTCCAGATAGGCGACGATATCGGACGCGGACCAAGTCAGGCGGTTCGGCGTGATATCGGGAATGGTGCCCTGGCCCGCCGGATTGGGCGCACCGCGCAGCCACGCGGACCGGTCGGTTCCGCCCAGCAGGTTCCGTGCCGTGTGACATTCGCCGCAGTGACCCAGCGCCTCGACCAGATAGCGCCCGCGCATGACCAAGGGGTCATCGGACGCAGGTGTCACGTAGCGCTGGTTGAAAAACAGCATCTTCCACCCGCCCAAAGACAGCCGGACGTTGAACGGAAATCCGACGTCATGCGGGCGGTTCGGGGTCTGTGCCGCGGGCAGGCTGCGTAGGTAGGCAATCAGGTCTGCCATGTCCTGCGGTTCGGCGCGGACATAGGTCGTATAGGGAAAGGCGGGGAACAGGTGTTCGCCGTTCCGCCCGACACCGCGCATGATCGCCGAGGCGATCTGACGATCCGTCCAGCTTCCGATCCCGAAGTCCGGATCAGAGCTGATGTTCGGGGCAAAGAAAGTGCCGAAGGGCGACGCAAAGGAACGTCCCCCTGCCAGCACCGGTTGTTCAGAGGGCTCGGACTGCGGCGCCGTGTGGCAAGAGGCGCAACCGGCGGCGGCAAAGACCGTCGCGCCGCGCCCTGCGTCGGCAATGACCCCGTCGAACAGGGTCGCATCGACAGGCTGGGGTCTGGTCACCCAGAGCCCGACACCCGTCGCCACGAGCAAAAGTGCAATGATCCGAAGCCAGCGCCCCATAGGATGGCCGGACCCGTTGGTCACGGGTCCGATCTGTCCTTAGTTCGACTGGCGATAGGCCTGATGGCAACCGCCGCAGGCGCCGCCCAGGGCTCCCATTGCGCCTTTCAGGCTGTCCAGATCAGTTCCGGCGGCAGCCTGCATCGCGGTCACCGCGGCGCCAAGGGCTCCGGCTTTCTCCATCACGCCCGGAAAGTCGGTCCAGATGGCGGGCAGAGCACGGGTGCCGTCGACTTCGCCTGCGGCAGACCCTGCGGGCCAGTAGCTCATCTGGTCCAAGGTGATCAGAGCGGCAAGGTTGTTGGCGGCGGCGGTGGCGGCAGCGGCGTCATAGGCCATCTTGTCCTGCGCCATAGCGCCCAGAACCCCGAGGTTGTGAGCATAAAGCTGCATATGTGCCTGACGCGCCTTGATCGCGCCGGCGATCATCGGGTCCACGTGGCTTTCGGCGATAACCGCCCCTGAGAATCCAAGGACAATGGCAGTGGTAGAGGCAATAATGGCTTTGGAAAATACGGACATAGCGACCCTCCCTGAGTCCAAATAATCTGGTGGGATCAGCGTAGCTGTGTGTAGGATAAAAGATATTCGGAAATTTTGCGCCTAGGTATGCGATAAATGCACAGGGATAACTGGGACGATCTGCGCTATGTGCTGGCGGTGGCCGACGCGGGAACCGTCAGCGGCGCAGCCAGAGCGCTGGGCGTCAACCACGCAACGGTTCTGCGCCGGATCGCCGCCTTCGAGGACCGTTCGGGCGCGCCGGTCTTTGACCGGTCGGGGCAGGGGTATCGGGTTCTGGCGGATCGCGAAAAGGTTATCGATGCCCTGCGCGAGGTCGAAAGCTCGGTCGGTGCGGTAAGCAGCGCACTTCGCGGCGCCGAGGCACAGCTGTCGGGGACGGTCCGGATCACCTCGACCGATACGATTTGCACCATGATCCTGCCGGGCGTGCTGCGGCACTTGGCGGAAGACGCCCCCGATTTGCGGATCGAACTGCAATGCACCAATGCGCATCTGGACCTGTCGCGGCTGCATGCCGATATCTCGATCCGTCCGGCGATGACGCTGGCCGACGACCTGATCGGGACACAGGCGGGGGATCTTGTCATGGCGACCTATCGGCGGCGGGGCAGTACCGGCGATCTTCCGTGGTTGTCGTTGAACGGGATGCTGTCGCGAAGCCGCGCCGCGGGCTGGATGGCCGAGGCAGGGATCGCGCCCGACGGCAATCCCGGCGCGGATAGTTTTCTGGTCCTGCGCGAAATGGTCGCCCAAGGCATCGGTCAAAGCATCCTGCCGGTGTGCATCGCCCGTGACGACCCTCGGCTGGTGTACGACCCAGAGGCCTCTCCGGTGTTGGCGGTTCCGCTATGGGTCGTCAGCCATACCGACGTCGCGGGGCTGGGGCGGCTTTGGTCGTTGCGGGAAAGGCTGACAAAACTGCTGCGACAGGCCCCCGAACTGGCCACCAATCCGGCCTAGGGATTGATCCGCAAACCGCCGCCGCTGCGACCAAGCGCGTCGGGCCAGCCGATATAGCGTTCGACCAGAAACAGCGCCGCACAGACCAGAACGATCCCGATCACCAGCTTGACCTTCCACATGGGAGGAGGGTTCTGCGCCAGCCGTTTGGCCCGCAGCAGATAGCGGATGTATTGCGCCGGTCCCATCGGATCAGGTGAAACGGACCTTGCCGATGAACGGCAGGTTCCGGTTGCGCTGGGCAAAGTCGATGCCATAGCCCACGACGAATTCGTCAGGAATTTCAAAGCCGATCCAGTCGGCGCGGAAATCGACTTCGCGTCTGGACGGCTTGTCCAACAGGGCGATCGACTTCATTTTGCGCGGCTTGCGGGTGGACAGGTATTCGCTGACCTTTGACAGCGTGTGGCCGGTGTCGACGATGTCTTCGACCACCAGAACGTCGCGGTTTTCGATCTGGCCGCGCAGGTCCTTCAGGATGCGGACTTCGCGGCTGGATTCCATGCCGTCGCCATAGGACGAGGCCTCTAGGAAATCGACCTCGACCGGCAGGTCCAGTTCACGCACCAGATCCGCGATAAAGACGAACGACCCGCGCAAAAGCCCCACAACCACCAGCTTTTCGGTGTCCTTGTATTCGGCCTTGATTTCGCGGGCCAAAGCCTCGATCCGTGCGGCGATGGACTTTGCACTGATCATCTGGTCGATCACATAAGGACGGTCGGGCATGGGTTTTTCGGTCTCTCGACTTGATTTCGGCGGCCGGGTCCTAGACACGGGATGTCAGAACCACCAGCCGTAGATATGCCCGATGACGTCCCATTCGGAAACCCGTTTTCTGCCCTACACCCCCCAGCAGATGTTCGATCTGGTGGCGGATGTTGCAAGCTATCCAAAGTTCCTGCCGTGGACTGCGGCGGCGCGGATCCGGTCGGTCACCGACGAAGGCGACGCGCAGGTGATGCTGGCCGATCTGGTCGTCAGTTTCAAAGTGTTCCGCGAAAGCTTTGGCAGCCGCGTGGTGCTGCGACCGGCTCAACAGCGGATCGAAACCGCCTATATCGACGGCCCGTTCCGGCATCTGAATTCGGTCTGGACCTTTGCCAAGGCCGACGGCGGCTCTGACGTCCATTTCGAGGTCGACTTTGAATTCCGCAACCGGCTGTTGCAGGGGGCGGCGGGCCTGTTCTTTCACGAAGCGATGACGCGGGTGGTCGCGGCTTTCGAGGGGCGGGCAAAAACGCTCTATGACAGCGCCCCCTAGGGTTGCGCCTGACGCGCCCACTGGGCAGGATCGACGGTGATCGATGACCTGCCGAGGCACCCCATGTCCACTGTAGAAACCTTGCTGGCCGACTTTGCGCACCGTCCGGTGACCGGCGAAGACGCGCGCCGGATGATGCGGCTGTCGGTGTTCGACTGGGCGGCTTGCGGGATCGCGGGCGCCGACGAACCGGTCGCGGCGATCCTTCGCGACCGCGCCCTGTCCGATGGCGGGCGGGACGAAGCCGCGGTGATCGGCGGAGGCCGTCTGCCCGCCCGCGCGGCGGCGGTGGTGAACGGCACGATCAGCCATGCGCTGGATTACGACGACACCCATTTCGCCCATATCGGCCACGCCTCGGTCGGTGTCCTGCCTGCGGCCCTTGCGATGGCCGAGGTCACCGGCGCCGACATGGCAACCATGGTCGATGCCGCCTTGGTCGGGGTCGAGTCGGCCGTGCGGGTCGGTGTCTGGCTGGGGCGGGGACATTATGAGTTGGGCTTTCACCAGACCGCCACGGCAGGCGCATTCGGCGCGACCCTTGCGGCGGCGCGGCTCTTGCGGCTGGACCCCGCGCGGACGGTTGCGGCTGTTGGGTTGGCGGCGACGCGGGCCTCTGGCCTGAAATCCCAGTTCGGCACCATGGGCAAACCTTATAACGCGGGCCTTGCCGCCGAGACCGGAGTCGAGTCGGCGCGGCTGGCCGCCAAAGGCTTCACGTCGTCACCGACCGGCCTGTCAGGGGGGCTCGGGTTCGGGCCGACGCATGCGGGCATCGCCGATCTGTCGGGCTTTGACGGGATCGGGCAGCGGTGGCTCTTTGAAACCGTCAGCCACAAATTCCACGCTTGCTGTCACGGGCTGCACGCGATGATCGAAGCCGTTCTGGCCTCTGGCGCGACCGCCAAGACGACCGACCGCGTCCAGATCCGGACCAACCCGCGCTGGATGACCGTCTGCAACCAGCCCGCGCCCGTCACGGGGCTGGAGGCGAAGTTCAGCTACCGGCTCACCTGCGCGATGGCGCTGTCGGGGGTCGATACCTCGGCGATCGGCGTGTTCACCGACGCAACCGCCGCGCGGCCCGACCTGATAGCGCTTAGGGACAGGGTCTACGTCATCGCGGACGCAGAGGTCGGGGAAATGGCCTCTCGGGTGACGATCCACCGGACGGACGGCCAAAGCGTCACGGCAACCTTTGATCTGGATGCGCCGATTTCGCTGGAGGCGCGCGAAACGCGGTTGCGGCGCAAGGGCGCGGGGCTGTTGGGCGCGGCAAAGTCCGACCGTTTGTTTGCGGCGGCGATGGGCGGCGACCTCTCGGCGCTGATCCGCGAATTGGCCTGACGGAAAGACAAAGGGCCCCGTCGGGGGCCCTTTGCGCGACGGTAGAGCCGCCGGATCAGGAATTCATGTCGTAGGCCCGCTCGCCATGGGTCGACAGGTCGAGCCCGTTGGTTTCGGTTTCCAGATCGACGCGAAGCGGGGTGATCGCCTTGACGACATAGACCAGCACCACGGTCATCACGACGGTAAAACCGCCGACAATCACAAGGCTGCCCAACTGCGCGGCCCAGGTGCCCGCTCCGAACACGGCGATCATGATGGTGCCGAAGATACCGCCGACACCGTGGACCGCGAACACGTCCAGCGTGTCGTCGATGCGCATCTTGTTGCGGATCAGGTTGACGGCTTCCTGACAGAGGATGCCCGCGACCGCCCCGATGATCAGCGCCGCGACCGGTCCGACAAATCCCGACGCCGGAGTGATCGAGGCAAGGCCCGCGATGGTGCCCGTGACGATACCGACAAGCGAGGCGCGCCCGAACTTGATCCGTTCCCAAAGCGCCCAGGTCAGCGACGCCGCGGCGGCCGAGATATGGGTGACGGTCAGCGCCATCGCGGCGCCTCCGTCGGCGGCCAGTTGCGATCCGCCGTTAAAGCCGAACCAGCCGACCCACAGCATCGCCGCGCCGATCATCACGAAACCGGGGTTGTGCGGCGGGGTGTTGCGGTTTTTGCGGGGGCCAAGGAACATGGCAAGGATCAGCGCGGTCAGGCCCGCCGTTTCATGGACGACGATCCCGCCGGCAAAGTCGCGAACGCCGGTCTCTCCGAAGATGCCGCCATCGGCCAGAAAGCCACCGCCCCAGATCCAATGGGTTACCGGCGCATAGCACAACAACATCCAGAGCGCCGAAAACAGCAGCACAAAGCCAAAGCCGATACGTTCGACATAGGCGCCCACGATCAGGGCAGGGGTGATGATCGCAAAGGTCATCTGGAACGCAAAGAACAGGACCTCGGGCAGGGAGCCCGACAGGGTGTCGGCGGTGATGCCGGACAGGAATGATTTGCCCAAGCCGCCCCAGACCACATTGCCGTCGCCAAAGGCGATCGAATAGCCGACCGCGAACCACAGGATGCTCATCAGACAGGCGATCGCATAGACATGCATGAAGACGCTCAGCACGTTCCGCGCGCGCACCAGCCCGCCGTAAAACAGCGCCAGCCCCGGCAATGTCATGAACAGCACAAGTGCCGTCGCAACGATGATCCAAGCGGTATCCGCTCCGTTCATGGTATCCTCCAACCCTAAGACGTTGACCGCCTAGGACAGGAAATCCGCCGCCTCTGAAAGCGGCAGCAACACCTTCGGGTGCCGAAAATGGGTGCATTTTTAGAAGCGCATAAAAAACAGGCGAAGTTTTGGAAACTTGCCTATTATTGTGCCGCAGTTGAATCCAGCGCGGACAGCAAAAGGCCAAGCGCATGGCGCGTCGCTTGTTCCCGCACGCGGTCCCTGCCGAGGGCGCCGAATTCGACTGTCTGGGTGCGGACGCCCGCCGCTGTGGCCACTCCGAAACACACGCGGCCCTCGGGCTTGTGCTCGGACCCGCCGGGGCCTGCGATGCCGGTGGTCGACAGGGTCAAGGTCGCCGCGGACCGGCCCAGAAGCCCGACCGCCATTTCCGCCGCGACCTGTTCAGAGACAGCGCCATGGGCGGAAAGCGTCTGTGGGGAAACGCCCAGCATGGCGATCTTTGCGGCGTTCGAATAGGTGACGGCCCCGCGGTCAAAGATCTCTGAACTGCCGGCAACATCGGTGATCGCCGCGGCGACCATGCCGCCGGTGCAGCTCTCGGCGGTTGCGATGACCGCCCGCGCCGCCCGCGCAGCAACCAAGAGGTCGTGTTGCAGGCTCACATGAAGCCCAGATGCGCGACGGCGGCCAAGGCAATGACCACAACGGCGGCAAAGACGCCCGCGATCACATCGTCCAGCATCACGCCCAGCGGGTCGCCACGGCGGTCTGCCGCCCCGATCGGGCCGGGTTTCCAGACGTCGAAAAGGCGGAACAACAAGAAAGCCGCGATCCAGCCGGGGTACAGGTCCAGCGACAAGACGCCCATCATGTCCGCGCCATAGACCACCGGCAGAACCGCGATCCACTGGCCCGCGACTTCGTCGATGACGATATGGGACGGGTCATGGTCTTCGCTGTCGGCCGTGTCGTGGATGGTTGCCCACCAGCCGATCAGAAACGCCACCACAGCCCCCAGCGCAACCGCCCAAGAGCCAAGGTAGAAATGCAGGGCCCAAGCCACCGGCAGCGCCGCCGCCGATCCCCAAGTCCCCGATGCAGGGCGCAAATAGCCCACGTAGAAAAAGGTCGCGATCAGTCTGCTCATGATTTCACCAAAGTTGCTGTTGCGAGGGCGGCGATGCCTTCTTCGCGGCCGGTAAAGCCCAGCCGTTCCGAGGTGGTTGCCTTGATGCTCACGCGGTCGGGGTCCAGCCCCATGATCCGCGCCATCTCGGTGCGCATGGCCTCGGCGCGGGGGCCGATTTTCGGTTGTTCACAGATCAGCGTGCAGTCGGCATGCGTGATCGCAAAGCCCATGGACCGCGCCAGCGCGCAGGCATGTTCAAGGAAAATGTGGCTGGCAGCGCCTTTCCACTGAGGGTCGCTGGGGGGGAAATGCTGGCCGATATCGCCACGCGCCAAGGCTCCGTAAATGGCGTCGGTGACCGCATGCATGCCGACGTCAGCGTCCGAATGACCCTGCAACCCGCGCCCAAAGGGTATCTTCACGCCGCACAGCCACAGATGGTCGCCGGTGCCAAATCGATGGACGTCAAAGCCGTTGCCGGTGCGGATATCCATGGAGTGTCCCAGTATCTCCTCGGCGCGGGCAAAATCGCCGACGCGCGTTATCTTCAGGTTTCTTTCTTCGCCCGTAACGATCGCCACGTCCAGCCCCGCGTCCCGCGCGACCTCGACGTCATCGGCGGCAGGGGTCTGGCGCGCGCGATGGGCGGCAAGGATGGGTGCGAACCGGAACCCCTGCGGGGTCTGCGCCCTGAACAGCCCGCTGCGATCCCGAGTGCCGGTGACGCGCCCGTCCTGTCCAAGCCAAAGCGCGTCGGTCACCTCTAGCGCCGGAGCCGCGCCGTCATGCCGGGACAGGGCGTCGATCACTCG
>JALQXR010000610.1 GCA_023263105.1 Marivivens sp.
CGTCGGACTCGACGACGACCTCGAGCTCCGTCACCGCACGGTGCCCTCGAGCTCCTCGAGCTCAGGATCGGAGGTTGTGTCGCCCGCCGGGCCTGCATTTGTGGTGGTGGTGGTGGTGGTGGTGGTGGTGGTGGTGGCGCTGCTGGTGGTGGTGGGGAGCCGAAGGAGGGAGGGAGAGAGCGAGGGTGGGAGGGATTGATCGCGAGGGAGGGAGGAGGGGAGAACCTGAGAGAGGGAGGCTACTTGCTTCTGGAGGACAACGACCTCCTACCTGGTCTAGCCGTTGCGTGCCTCACGCGGTGAAAAACCCAACCGGTGCTTATGCTTGCTTTCGGTTGTTCCGGCCAGAATTCCGGCCCTCGTTGCCCGCTCGTTTCAGTGCAGTCGTCATCCACTCAGCCTCAGGCTCGTGGAGGTGAGGTCCAACCGTCTGAAGGGCAAAGCAAGCTTTAAGTGTAGTGCGCCGCAAATTAATTAATTCTTGATTTTATTTTCAAAGTCCTGTTTATTAATAGTGCCGTAACTTAGATGG
>JALQXR010000612.1 GCA_023263105.1 Marivivens sp.
GGTTTATCCTGATGCGGGCCGAGGATGAGGACAAGGTAGACACACGCACATACACGGACACGCACACGCAAAAAGATAAAGACAAAGGCACAGACACACACACACACACACGCACACACACACAAACAGGTGCCCGAGTCGCCGGAAAAGATTCAGGAGATGGTGTACCGGTCCGATATGTGTGTATGTGCGTGTGTTTATACGTTTATTTGTGTTTGTATATCGCGTGTGTGTGAGTGTGTTGTACCATGCTTTTCACCAGGCAAGCACCACACACGCACACACACATACGCACACGCCATGGACGCAGGTACCTGGATGAGGTGGACGAGCATGGTGGTACACGCTTGGACGCCGGCCCATCGGGTCTCTGGCGCAAAAATTGGATCGGTGGGGACATCCCGTACACATTCACACACACAGAGAGGGTCAGTCAGACACACGACACACGACACACGACACACAACAAGGACACCACCGTCACACTCTGTTTCCTCCCTCCCGAAAACGAAACGGAAAGTAACAGCAGAA
>JALQXR010000613.1 GCA_023263105.1 Marivivens sp.
TGGGAGGGATGGGAGGAAGTCGTTGCCCAGCAGGAAGGTGAGGAAGATCCTGGGGTGTTATGTCACCTTCAGAAGTGTTATGCCATCGTCGGCTGGGCATGGTGTGGTGGTGGTGGTGGTGGTGGTGGTGGTGGTGGTGACAGCGTGCACTCGGGACAGCAGCGACTCGAGGAGGCGGTCAACTCACCAGTCATCCAGCACACGCTCAAAGTCAACCGTCGACCCCAGCTGCACCCCCTGCTCCTTTGCCCCCGCCACCCCCGCCACCCCCGCCACTTCCTCCGCCCCGCCCGCTCGTTCCCGTGTGCGAACACGCGGCATGAGGGTCCGGTGCAGGTAGCTCCGCAGCACGGAAATGTCACACATCTCTAGGCCCGCCGACCCTAGCCGGGCCCACCACCCCGCCACCACATCATCACCTCCAACACCATCGCCCGCCGCCACACCACCCGTCACCAAATCGCCCTCCGCCGCCGCCGCCGGGGCCCCTGTCGCCGCTGCCGCTGGTGGTTCCGATGGTTCCGGTGTTG
>JALQXR010000614.1 GCA_023263105.1 Marivivens sp.
TGCGCATGGGGGGCGTACAAAGTAAATGCAAATGCGGAGGGGTTACCCGGCCTAGTACCTGCAAGGTGCATAGCACCGCTGCTGGCGCCGGGATCAGACCAGGACCTGGCCGTCACCGATCGTCGACTCGCTAGCCGGAGTTGGAGTAGGCACAAGGGAGGGAGTCGGGCCCGCGGCGCGGTGGCCGTGGTGGCCACGACTTCACGTCGTCGACCACAAACGCATTTCGCACACATAACGCACGAAGGAGACGACGAGTGTAATGGGGGTTATGCCCCGGTGGGGGCGTAGTTCTCACCACAGTGGTTTAGTTTCCGGTGTGATACTTTGATCGATCACATTCCAGTAAAACAGCATATATCTCTCAATCGCACACACACACACACACACACATACACACACACACACACACACGCACACACACGTGCACGGTGCGCGCAGCGGTGTTGGGCCGCGAAGCCGGACGATCGCCCGCCCTTCACCGAGGTGTGCGACGCGCTGCGGGCCGAGGTGAGCGCCGCGTCTGCTCT
>JALQXR010000615.1:0-280 GCA_023263105.1 Marivivens sp.
AGCTTATCGCTGCAGCGGTGCGCCTTGAGCTTTCTTTCGCCACAAGGGTGTTCCGCCGTTGACCCCACCTTGGCAGGTCGTGGGCCACGCGGTTGGCATCGTCTTCTCGCTCCTTCTCGCCGGTCAATAACATGCCATACTCACGTACTAGTCATTTATTATCGACCGGGGCGGTGGTGCCTTGATTGTCGGTGGTAGTGTGTAGGTGGGGTTGAGGTGGCACGGCAACGCATGTTAGCCGCCCCGGTCAGGCCTGCTCGGCGGGGCCGTCGTGGCCAAG
>JALQXR010000615.1:290-530 GCA_023263105.1 Marivivens sp.
CCCACTCCCCACCTCACAATCCTGCATTACCAACCGTGGCTCCAGAGAGCTACAGGCAGCACCACTGCAGCCCTGCAATCACCACCACCACAACCACCACCACCACCACCACCACCACCACCAATCACCACCATTAACAACGACGACGACGCACGCACTGCAGGGTTACAAGGTGTTGGTTAAGGTTTGCCTGCCCCTGTTGACCGCGTGGTCACTCTGCCACTCCCTGCCACCCCTTCC
>JALQXR010000616.1 GCA_023263105.1 Marivivens sp.
AGCTCCGATATTGGGCGTACAGAGCCCGTGCGCGTAGTTGTATGTGTCCATACGTTATAATTTAATATGGCATGATTTTGCATATGGTGGATGATTGGGCGGTCCCCTGGCATCGCTAGTGTGAGTTTGGCGATTGTTTGAGCCCAGGGAAGGGTTTAGCCGAGCGTTATTAAGTTTGGGAAGGTTTTAGAATAGTTTTAGCCGGTGTGTGTGTGTGTGTGTGTGTGTGTGTGTGTGTGTGTGTGTGTGTGTGTGTATGGTTGAGCGGTGAGTGAGTGAGTGAGTGAGTGTATTTGAGTGTTTTTTTACTGTTTAGTGAGCGTGTGGAGCTGGTTTGGGGCTCCACCACTACATTTCCCCCCCCTCCGGGAGATGGACGTTACTGTGGGAAGGTTGTGTGTGTCCAATGAATGGTGTGCATGTAGGGCAGTACCATGCATCGGCTGGTATGTCACCTGGATTGCGATCGAGGCAAGGGTTGTGAAAGCCTCTGTCGCAGCCGTCACATAGAAGCATATCATTAGCAT
>JALQXR010000617.1:0-282 GCA_023263105.1 Marivivens sp.
GGGTAGGTGTGCCGCACACCGAGGGGACACTGGCAGCAGCGCATGCGGCTCCAGAAGACGGTCCCGATGGGCGGTGAGGGGCTGCTGTCGTCTCCCTCGCCCGTCCCGACATCGAAGCTCTCCGTGCACGAGAAGGAGCTCGCCCGGGAGTGCCACCGGGCTATCGCAAGCGCCGAGGACCCCGAGGACTACTCCCCGTACCTGAAGCTGGCGAGGCTGTACCACCGTGCCAACCTCCGGGGCAGAGCGCTGGCGATCCTCGGGCAAGCACGGGTGCACTTT
>JALQXR010000617.1:292-529 GCA_023263105.1 Marivivens sp.
CCCGACGAGTACATTTTTGTCCACCTCGCGACGGTCTTTGCCGAGGAGTTTGCGGCGGCGGATGAGGCCGCGAGGAAGGCGGCCGAGGAGGTATGCGCACGCACACACACACACACACACAAACACACACACCATACAAACACACAACAAACACAACACATAACACACACGCACACTCGCACACTCGAACACACGCACACACAACACACACACACAACGCACACACACAACGCACAC
>JALQXR010000618.1 GCA_023263105.1 Marivivens sp.
GTGCGTGCGCGCTCGCGTGTGTGTGTGTGTGTGTGTGTGTGTGTGTGTGTGTGTGTGTGTGTGTGTGTGTGTGGGTGTGTGTGTGTGGGGGGGGTGCTGGTCCTTGACTTTTTTGGTAGGCACCAGCCCCCTAGGCGGCGGAAAGGGAACTAGCCCTGCGTGGCCGTCTCTTGCGGGGCACGTGCAGACTGGTCGGGTGGGACAGAAGCACTTTGACCAGCGCTGTGCGTGTCTCAGGCGGTCCGCGCTTAAGGTTCCAAGCGGCAGTATGCAGTTGAAGGTCTGATGAGAGGCCTGGAACCTGGCGGGATAGATACAAACAGCCCTGCTATACCCTTTCAGGCCGATTAAACGCACGCACGAGACATTTTTATTTTAATGCATGTGAGTGCCCTGGCAGTGTAGTTGTCGCAGTTAATCTGCTGCCTCCGCAAGCGGTTTTCGAACTCTGATTGTTGAGGTGTTGGTTGATAACATGTGTGTGTGTGTGTGTGAGTGTGTGTGTGTGTGTGTGTGTGTGTGTGTGCGA
>JALQXR010000061.1 GCA_023263105.1 Marivivens sp.
CAGGCCCGCAGGCGGTGTCCTGTTGGCCCGCGGCTGCGGTCCAGAGGCCATCACCGACGCCGACCCAGTCGATATAGAGGTTGCGGTCGATGTCGCCGCCCAACGGCGCGGCTTCACTCATGTCGTTCAGGTAGGTCACCTGGACGGCGACAGGGTTTGTCATCACGGGTGCGGGGATGCGTGCGATTTGCCATGCACGCATCCTGCTGTCCGAGCCTGGCATCGATGATGCGCCGAGTCCGCTACGGGCGCGAATGACCGGGCTGGTCCAGCTTTCGCCGGCCTCGCTGGCGACAGAAACGGTGAATTCTGGATCGCCTTTGAAGCGATCGGCTGCATATCTGATCATGATATGGTTGGCGTCGGGTTCGGCACGGGCCAACGCGTCGTCGGGAGCGACCGAGAGCCGGGCTGCCAGTTCGGTCAAAGCAGATTCACGCTGCAATATGCGCGATGGCGTCACCCATGCCATTCCGCCCGGCCAGCCAGCGACATTGGGCGGGTCGAACAGGGTTTGCCCGAGGCTCGACAGCGTGGCTGGCAACGTCTGCCATCCCTCTGGCACCTGTCCAGTGGTTCGAATGGTTCCGATAATCAGGTCGACAGGCGATTTCACGATCGAGTCGCGATGGGACCTGTCCCAGAAGGCCGGTGAAGCAAGGGTTTCGCGATACAGGACCCCAAGATCGTACTCGCTTGTCCGGAATGCGTCGGCGATGCGGTTCAGGTCGTCGTCGTCGACGTCGAACTCTGAGATATAGGCGCGCCAGTACCTGCGCGCGAACCAGAGCGCGGCGGCAGGTTGGTCGAGAAGGATGTCAATGACATCGTCCCCGTCGAAGGGGCCGGTTCTGCCCAGAATGGTCTTGTCCGTGGGGTCATGGTTCCAGCCAGCAAAGTCGAAATCGAAGCCTCTGAGCCGCGAATACCTGTTTCCGGTCAGCGCGCGCGCCACTTCGCGCACGTCATCGTTCGAGTAGTTGCCTTCGCCTAGTACGAAAAGCTCCATCAATTCGCGTGCCAAATTTTCATTCGGCGCGGCGCGGGTACTGGAGTTGTTGTCGAGGTAATTGAGCATCGCCGCGTCGCGGAGAATCGCGCGCAACAGATCGCGGAGGTTGCCCGTCGCGTGGTCGCGCAGCAGCATATGCTGGGCAAAGAGAGCATGGGCCTCTTCGTCGATACCGGAGTATCCGGTGGTGAAATGGTTGCTAAGAACCAGCACAAGACGCTCTGCCTGCGGGGTCGGAGTTTCGATCATCTGGACGACCCACCACTGGGCAAGGTCGGCCATGTCGCGGTCCCGCGCCGCCGCAAAGGCGCGCCGGTCATCTTGCTTTAGATCCCAGCGCAGCCAGTAGGGCGGGATCGAAAGCGAGCCGTCAAAGGCAGGGGGCAGGGGGGTGATCGGCGCGGTCTGCGCCGCGCGGCGGACCATGAGGTCGATAGCTTCGGCTCTGGTCAGCCCGACCAGCTCATCCACCTCTGCCGGATTGGCGCCAAGGCCCGAGCGCCGCAGCAGGTGCCGGGCGTCGGGGCGATCCAACCGGACAGACAGATGCGGCCCGCCAACCAAGGGCGGTACAGAGAGCAGTTCGGCTGCGATATCCCTTTGGCCGACCGAAGGCGGATGCGGGGCCGCAGGCTGGCTATTGGCCGGTCCGCCGCACAGGCAGGGCGACAGGGCGGTGCGACCGATACCGTCCGCGGCGGGCCAAGGTTGGACGTGTCCGATGCCCGTTCCCGTCGCAGAAACCGTCGCGGGAAACCATGCCCAAACCGGCGCGGGACATAGGAAAGCCAAAAGGACTATCTTTGCCAAACGGCATGTAGCTTTGCTGCGCATCGATCGCTCTTTGTTCTTGTTACGTTCTACTGAAATGATCAGCGTCGATTAAGGCGATCCTAAGACCAAAGGGCAAAGTAGTTCAACTTTTACGGGTATTTTCGCAAGCCGGGGCAGGGTTCGGGGCCAATGAAAACGGGCGGGAACCTAACTGGTTGCCCGCCCGCCTTTTGGAAATATCGTTTGGCCCCGCGTGGTTAGGTCAGGTCGATCCAGGCCGCGTTGCGCGTCGATGACCGCACGCAAGCGTCGACGAAGCGGACCCCTGCCAGCCCGTCCTGCACGGTGGGATAGATCACCTCGGAGGCTGGTTGCTTGCCCTCGCGGTTGGCACGGATCGCGCGCGCCGCTTCGGCATAGATATTGGCAAAGCCTTCCAGATAGCCTTCGGGATGCCCGCCCGGAGTGCGCGACACGCGGGCTGCGTGGGCCGAGGCGCCCGCACCTCCGCGGGTCAGCAACTGTGTCGGTTTACCAAAGGGCGTGAACCACAGTTTGTTGGGGTCTTCCTGACACCAGCTGATCCCGCCCTTGTCGCCGTAGACCCTTAGGCTAAGGCCGTTTTCGTTGCCCGGAGCCACCTGACTGCACCACAGCATCCCGCGCGCGCCGCCCTCAAATCGAAGCATGACATGGGCGTTGTCGTCCACGCGCCGACCGGGAACAAAGCTTTGGATATCCGCGGCAAGGCTGGTGGGCGTGAGGCCGGTGACAAAGCAGGCAAGGTTATAGGCGTGGGTGCCGATATCGCCCGTCGAGCCACCTGCACCGGAGCGCGCAGGGTCGGTCCGCCAGTCGGCTTGTTTGCCAGTGGCTGCTTCGGTCAACCAGTCCTGCGCATATTCCGCCTGAACCACGCGGATCGCGCCCAGATCGCCGTTCTGGATCATGGCTCTGGCCTGACGGATCATCGGGTAGCCCGTGTAATTATGGGTCAGCACAAACAACGCGTCGGACTTTTCGGCTTCGGCCACCAGCTTTTTGGCTTCGGCCATGGTCGCGGTCAGGGGCTTGTCGCAGATCACATGGATGCCACGGCGCAGGAACTCTTTGGCGGCGGCATAGTGGACGTGGTTGGGAGTGACGATGGCCACGGCCTCGATCCCGTCTTTCAACCGAGCCTCGCGCTGGGCCATGGCGGTAAAGCTGTCATAGGTCCGGTCCGGCGCCAGTCCCAAAGCCGCACCGCTTTCCTGTGCGCGGTCAGGGGTAGAGGAGAGGGCACCCGCGACCAGTTCGTATTCACCGTCGAGACGGGCGGCGATGCGGTGGACCGCGCCAATAAAGGCGTCCTTGCCGCCGCCGACCATGCCCAGACGGATCGGGCCCTTGCGGTTTGCGAATTTCGTCATGGCTCAGATCCCCAGCATCTTGCGGTTCATGGCGTCGTCCGCGCCGCTGTCGGCAAAATCGTCGAACGCCTTTTCGGTCACGCGGATGATGTGGTTGCGGACGAACTCGGCCCCTTCGCGGGCGCCGTCTTCGGGGTGCTTCAGGCAGCATTCCCATTCGACCACCGCCCAGCCGTCAAAGCCGTTCGCGGTCAGTTTGGAAAAGATCGCGCCAAAGTCGACCTGACCGTCACCAAGGCTGCGGAAGCGGCCCGCCCGGTCGACCCAGGACTGGAAGCCGCCATAGACGCCTTGTCGGCCGGTCGGATTGAATTCGGCATCCTTGACGTGGAACATCTTGATGCGCTCGGCGTAGATGTCGATGTGATCAAGATAATCAAGGCACTGCAGAACGTAGTGCGACGGGTCATACAGCATATTGGCCCGCGTATGGCCGCCGACGCGGTCTAGGAACATCTCGAAGGTCACGCCGTCGTGCAGGTCCTCTCCGGGGTGGATTTCATAGCAAATGTCCACGCCCGCCTCTTCGGCCGCGTCAAGGATCGGGCGCCACCGTTTTGCCAGTTCGTCAAAGGCCGCTTCGACCAGACCGGCGGGGCGCTGGGGCCACGGGTAGACATAGGGCCAAGCCAAGGCGCCAGAGAAGGACGCCATCCGGTCGAGCCCGAGGTTGGCGCTGGCTTTCAGGGCCAGTTTCACCTGTTCGACGGCCCATGCCTGCCGAGCCTTGGGGTCATTGCGCACGCTTTCGGCGGCAAACCCGTCAAAAGCGAGGTCATAGGCTGGGTGAACTGCCACCAATTGCCCCTGAAGATGGGTCGACAGTTCGGTGACCTCGATGCCGTTTTCCGCGGCCTGACCTTTGAACGTGTCGCAGTAATCCTTGCTCGAGGCGGCCTTGGACAGATCGAACAGGCGACCATCCCAGCTGGGCACCTGAACGCCCTTATACCCCGTGTCTGCGGCCCATTTGGTGATCGAGGACCACGAATTAAACGGTGCCTCGTCCGAAGCGAACTGGGCCAGAAACAGCGCTGGGCCCTTCATCGTGCGCATGGCGTACCCCCTTTTGCGGTGATGTTTGCGCGAATAGATTGACAGACCTGTAATCGATTACAAGAATATTCTGGAACGGCAGGGCAGCGGTCGGACGATGATGAAGAAGCCGGTGACAATTCAGGATGTGGCGCGGGCGGCGGGGGTGTCGACCGCCACGGTCAGCCGTGCCCTGTCATCTCCGGACGGTGTGGCCGAGCCGAAGCGCAGGGCGGTCGAGGCGGCTCTGGTCCGAACGGGCTACCAGATCAACCACGCGGCCCGAAACCTACGGCGGCAGCGCACGGGGGTCGTCGTCGCGCTGGTGCCAAAGATTTCCAACCCGTTCTTTTCCCGTATTCTGGACGGGATCGACGGTGTCTTACGGTCCGAAGGCATGACCCTGACCGTCGCCGAAACCCGTCCCGGGGGTGCGTCGGCCCCGACGCGCGGGGGCGAGGTGAACGCGGCCCCGCTGATTGCGGCGTTCAACAACAAAAGCCGAGCGGACGGTGTCATCTTGTTGGACGGGGGACTGGATTGGCCCTCGGGCGGCGGCGATGTGCCTGCGGCGGTCTATGCCTGCGAATGGCGTCGGGGATCGTCGGTGCCAATGGTGCGGGCCGAAAACGCGCGCGGCGCGGCAAAGGCGGTCGACCACCTGTGGGACATCGGACACCGGCGGATCGGTTTTGTCGGAGACAGCCGGAATGTCCTGATCGAGGAACGCCGTCGCGGCGTCGAAATCGCGCTGGCCCGACGGGGCGGGCGGCTTGACCCGAAGGACCTGTATCAGGGGGATTTCTCTTTGGACTCGGGCGCGCGGGCGGGCGCGCGCTGGCTGCAGTCTACGGACCGGCCCACCGCCATTGTCTGCGCGAATGACGAAATGGCAATCGGGTTGATCGGCGCCGTGGCGCGGTCCGGAGCACAGGTTCCAAAGGACCTTTCGGTCACCGGTTTTGACGACATCGATATCGCGCGGCATGTGACGCCGGCGCTGACGACGCTTCACCAGCCGCGCACGGCCTTGGGTCGCCTGGCCGCGCGGACCTTGGTCGATCTGCTGGCCGGCCGCGAGGTCGATGCCGATCAGGTGCTTGACGTGGACCTTGTGCAGCGGGACTCGACCGCGCCGCCGCGGGACTAATCGGTCGGAATGTCCAGATACTGGCGGACCGGCTCGTCGGGGTGGTCGATCCGGTGCATCAGGGCGCGGGCCATGAAGCCTCCGGCCGAGGACACGTCTTCGCTGATCACGATGATCTCTTTGCGGAACCGGTTGAGGAAGGGCAGGCCCTCTTTCGCGACTAGGTCGTAGTCGGTCCCGATCACCAGCCCCAGCGTGTCGCCTGCCGATACGACCGACATCGCGCAACTGGCAGAGGGTGCGATGATTCCGTCGATCTGGGGCTCGGCCATGAGCTTGGCGCTGAGGGTTTCCATGACGATTTCGGGCGAATGATCCGACGTGACCTCGGGCAGGATCTGGACGTCCAGACCCAGTTTCGCGGCCTCTCCCAGCACGCCTTCGCACATTTCGATGGAATAGTTCTGGTTGAACGGCGGCGCGACCAGAAGGATGTGCTTGCGGCCCTGTTCGGCCAGCCGCCTTACGCAAATCCGCCCGAATTCCCCGTTTTCAAAATCAAAGTAAGGGTGCTGCTGTTTCCAGATGGTGCGGCCATGGGTGACAAAGGGAAAGCCGACCTCAAGCAAATGGGCGACGCGGGGGTCTTCGGGGAGGGTCTGGTTCAGGATCAACCCATCCGCTGACCGCGTTTCGGTGATGTAGCGGATCGGGCGCAGCGGGTCTTCGTTGGGGAAATAGGGCGTGACGATCAAATGGTAGGGGGTGTTGCGGAACGCTGACGCGATCGATGAAATCATCCGCGCGGTATAGTTCATCACGTCATGTTCGGTCGACAGAACCAAGCTGATCACATTCGTCTTGCCGGTGCGCAGGCGGCGACCGGCGCGGTCGGGCACATATCCGATTTCATTTGCGATCCGCTGGACCAGCCGCTTGGTTTCCGCAGAGATGTCCGACGCGTTGTTCAACGCTCTGGAAACGGTCGGAACCGCGAGTCCGGACAGCGCGGCGATGGTTTTCAGGGTCGGGCGAGCCGACTTTTTTGCCGGTTGCGCGACCCTGACCGACCCTGATTCTTTGTCCTTGATCCGCGATTCGTCGTCCATTCCAGTCCCCCATCCGCCCCCGAGAGGCGATATTCTGAGCGATTCGTTGGCCGTTAACCGGCCCGTTCCGCTTGTTTTTTTACGTAAGGGAAGCCTTGTTCTGCGGAACGTCGACCCCCCTTAGAAAATCGTTGCCACAATAACCTAAAACGATATAGGAATTTCTATAACGATTTAGATAGGGAGGAAAAATCGTGAAACTAGCCACCAAACTTCTTTCTGTGACTGCAATTGTTAGCGCAACCAGCGCTGCAGCAGTCGACCTCGAGGTCACCCACTGGTGGACCTCGGGCGGTGAAGCTGCCGCAGTTGGCAAGCTTGCCGAAGCATTCGACGCCTCTGGCGACCACTGGGTCGACGGCGCGATCGCCGGTTCCGGCGGCACCGCACGTCCGATCATGATCAGCCGCATCACCGGCGGCGACCCGATGGGCGCAACCCAGTTCAACCACGGCCAGCAGGCTCTGGAACTCGTTGAAGCGGGCTTCATGCTCGATATCACCGACGTTGCGGAAGCCAACAACTGGGAAGAAGTGATTTTCCCGCCCGCACTGCTGGACGCCTGCACCATCGACGGCCGCGTCTATTGCGCGCCGGTCAACATCCACTCGCCGGAATGGCTGTGGCTCTCGAACAAAGTCTACGAAGATCTGGGCCTGCCGGTCCCGACCAACTGGGACGAGTTCGTGGCTTCGGCTGACGCAGTCCGCGCTGGCGGCAAGATCCCGCTCGCACTCGGCAACCAGCCGTGGCAGTCGTCGCTCGCATTCGGCGCTCTGCAGATCGCCGTTGCCGGCATCGACGCATGGCGTGCTGTGAACGTTGACAAGGACATGGATGTGGCTTCTGGCCCCGT
Source organism: Marivivens sp. (assembly GCA_023263105.1). Lineage (GTDB taxonomy): Bacteria > Pseudomonadota > Alphaproteobacteria > Rhodobacterales > Rhodobacteraceae > JALQXR01. Next base: position 7,289 of record JALQXR010000061.1, read on the forward strand.
CTTCGCCGCTGTCTTCGAAGCTGCTGCCAACGCACGCGCTCTGGCCGTCGGCTCGAACGTTCAGGACTGGAACCAGGCCACCAACCTCGTCATCACCGATCAGGCCGCCGGCCAGATCATGGGTGACTGGGCGCAGGGCGAATTCCAGGTTGCTCAGGAGGTCGCAGGCACCGACTACACCTGTCTGCCGGGTCTGGGTCTGAACGCCTATCTGTCGACCGGTGGTGACGCCTTCTACTTCCCGAAACTGGATGATCCGGAGCAGGAAGCTGCACAGAAGCGTCTGGCTGCACTGCTTGTGACGCCCGATGTTCAGGTGTCGTTCAACCTTGCCAAGGGCTCGCTCCCGATCCGTGGCGACGTTGACCTGTCGGCTGCCAACGACTGTATGCGCAAAGGGCTCGAAGTGCTTGCCGCTGGCAACCTCGTCCCCGGTGGCGACATGGTCTGGACGCCTGACACCCAGACTCAGGTCGCTGACCTGATGGTCGAGTTCTGGAAGTCCGACATGTCGGCTGCAGACGCTCAGGCCGCATGGGTCGCAATCCTCCAGAACGACTGAGGATAGGGCAACAACTCGGGGCCGCCTTTACCGGCGGCCCCAATTGTCTCTGAAACTTGAAAACCGGGGGGCGGGATGACCACAGCATCCAAGAGGCCGTGGCTGTTGAGAAATATCAACGCCAAAATCGCCGCGATGCCGATGATCTTTACCACATTGGTGGTCTTTGTCGGCGGCACCGCATGGACGGTGATATATTCGTTTACCAACTCTAAATTGCTTCCCCGTTGGCAGTTCGTGGGGCTTGACCAATACGAACGCCTCTGGAGCAACAACCGGTGGCTGACTTCGGTCGAGAACCTTGCCCTGTTTGGCGTCTTTTCTCTTGTGCTGACGATTACGCTTGGCTTTCTGCTGGCCGTTCTGATGGACCAGAAGATCCGGTTCGAGGACACCTTCCGGACCATCATGCTTTATCCCTTTGCCTTGTCATTTATTGTGACCGGTCTGGTCTGGCAGTGGATCCTGAACCCTCAGTTCGGCATCCAGCACATTGTCCGGTCGCTGGGCTGGGAAACCTTTACATTCGACCCGTTATATAACCCCGACATTGTGATGTTCGGCCTGCTGATCGCGGGCCTGTGGCAGGGAACGGGCTTTGTGATGTGCATCATGCTGGCCGGTCTGCGCGGCATCGATGAGGACATCTGGAAAGCCTCCCGCGTCGACGGCATCCCGCGTTGGAAGACATATCTGTTCGTCGTCATTCCGATGATGCGGCCGGTGTTCATCACCGTTCTGGTGATCACGACGTCGGGCATCATCAAGCTTTACGACCTTGTCATCGCGCAAACCTCTGGCGGTCCGGGAACGGCAAGCCAGGTGCCGGCGATGTATGTCTATGACTACATGTTCACCGCCCAGAACCTTGGTCAGGGTCTGGCTGCATCGACCATGATGCTGCTCAGCGTTCTGATCGTTCTGATCCCTTGGGCCTATCTGGAATTCGGAGGCCGCAGGAATGGCTGACACAACCACAAACACCGCCCTGTCGGGTCCCCGCGGACCAAAACCGCGAAAGCGTCTGTCGCGCGGCAACATCATCCTGTACAGCACGCTTTTCGTTGTCTGCGTCTATTACATCCTGCCGCTTTGGGTGATGGTCATGACTTCGCTCAAGGGCATGCCGGAAATCCGTATGGGCAACATCTTTGCCCCGCCGGTCGATATCGAATTCCAGCCGTGGGTCAAAGCCTGGGCCGAGGCCTGTACCGGTCTGAACTGTGACGGTCTGAGCCGCGGATTTGGCAACTCGGTCCGGATTCTGATCCCTTCGGTGATCCTGTCGATCGCCGTGGCCAGCGTGAACGGCTACGCGCTGATCAACTGGCGGTTCAAAGGGTCGGACGTGTTCTTTACCATCCTTATCTTCGGGTCGTTCATCCCCTATCAGGTGATGCTCTATCCGATCGTGATCCTGCTGCGCGAGGCAGGCATCTACGGCACGCTCTGGGGGCTGGTGCTGGTGCACACGGTGTTCGGGATGCCGATCCTGACGCTCTTGTTCCGGAACTATTTCAGTTCGATACCCGAGGAATTGTTCAAGGCCGCCCGCGTGGACGGGGCAGGGTTCTGGGGCATCTATTTCCGGATCATGCTGCCGATGTCGCTGCCGATCTTCGTGGTCGCGATCATCCTGCAGGTGACCGGCATCTGGAACGACTTCCTCTTCGGCGTGGTCTTCACCAAGCCCGACCTTTACCCGATGACGGTTCAGCTGAACAACATCGTCAACTCGGTTCAGGGCGTGAAAGAATACAACGTCAACATGGCCGCGACGCTGCTGACGGGCCTTGTGCCGCTCATCGTCTACTTCGTCTCCGGTAAACTCTTTGTTCGCGGCATTGCCGCCGGCGCAGTCAAGGGCTGATCACATGAACACTCAAAACTTCTCTGTCGAGATCAAGGACCTCGACCTCAATTTCGGCTCGGTCAAAGTGCTGCGCGGTCTCAACCTCGAAATCAACGAAGGCGAATTCCTTGTCCTTCTGGGATCGTCGGGGTGCGGCAAGTCCACGCTGCTGAACTGTATCGCGGGACTCTTGGAGCCCAGCGACGGCCAGATCCACATCAAGGGCCGGAACGTCACTTGGGAAGAACCGTCAAACCGCGGCATCGGCATGGTGTTTCAATCCTATGCGCTTTATCCGCAGATGACGGTCGAAGGGAACCTGAGCTTCGGTCTGAAGAACGCCCGCGTTCCCAAGCCCGAAATCGCCAAGCGCGTCGCGCGCGCCGCGGAAATCCTGCAGATCGAGCCGCTTTTGAATCGCAAGCCTGCCGCGCTTTCGGGTGGCCAGCGCCAGCGGGTCGCCATTGGGCGGGCTCTGGTTCGCGACGTGGACGTGTTCCTGTTCGACGAACCTTTGTCAAACCTTGACGCCAAGCTGCGCGCCGACCTCCGCGTGGAACTCAAGCGCCTGCACAACCAGTTGAACAACACCATGATCTACGTGACCCACGATCAGGTGGAAGCCATGACCCTTGCCGACCGCATCGCGATCATGAAGGGCGGCAACATCATGCAGCTGGGCTCTCCGGATGAAATCTACAACCGGCCGCTGAACCGCTATGTCGCGGACTTCATCGGCTCGCCGTCGATGAACTTTATCGACGGTGCGCTCAAGAGCGGCTCCTTTACCGCAGGCGACCTCAAGATTTCGATGAAGGGCTATGATTGGGCCAACGGCGCACGGGACGGAGAGGCCACCATCGGCATTCGCCCCGAACACGTCGTCACGGGGGAACTGGTTTCCAACGCACCGGTCCGCGCCGAGTCCGTTGTCGATCTGGTCGAACCGATGGGGTCCGACACGCTGGTCTGGGCAAGCTTTGGCGGCAACGCGTTCCGCATCCGGATGGATGGTCAGGCCCGCGTGTCCAAAGGACAGAAGCTCGAATTCGGGATCGACCCGTCCAGAGCGTCGCTGTTCGACAAAGCCTCCGAGGAGCGGCTGTGACACCAGAATCTATTCCGGACGCCGTCGAGCTTGGCGGCGTCTGGGACCTGACCGAGTCCACCGGCGAACACGCCTGCGATTTTGCGGTACCCGGGGATGTCGTCTCGGCCCTTCGGTCGGCAAATCTGATCGCCGATCCCTATTGGGGGCGGAATGAATACGACTTGCGCTGGATATGCGAACGCGACTGGACGATCTCTAGGCGGTTCACCCATGCGGGAGGAGCGGCAGAGTTCGTGGTCGACGGGCTGGACACCGTGGCCGAGGTCCGCATCAACGGCAAGCCGGTCCTGTCTGCCCGCAATGCGCACCGTCGTTTCCGCGTCGCGGTCGACGGGCTGAAGGCGGGCGAAAACGACATCGCGATCACCTTGCGGTCCCCTGTAAAGGCGGGCGGAGAGGCGCAAAAAGCGCTGCCGTTCCACATCCCGTCGATGAACGAACATCCGGTCATGGGGGCGATGTGCCCGATCCCGAACGGCAATATGCTGCGCAAGCCGCAATGCGATTTCGGCTGGGACTGGAACATTGCGCTGGCCAGCAGCGGGATCTGGGGACGGATCGCTCTGGAACCGGTCGCGGCTCGGGTTGCGGATGTCGTCGTGCATCAGACCCACGCCAAAGGCAGGGTGACCCTGCAGGTCGAAGTCCATGTCGCAGGCGGCGACGGCCCTGTCATGATCGATCTCTGCGGGCAGGCGGCCAGCGCGGTGCCGGTGGCAGGGGTTGCGCATCTGTCGCTAAGTTTGAAGAACCCCGACCTTTGGTGGCCGGTCGGGCAGGGCGCGCAGACGCTTCATGACCTGACGATTTCCTACGCGGGCGCCACGGCGCAGCGGCGGATCGGTCTGCGAAAACTGGAGCTGGTGTCGAAAGAGGACAAAGCAGGACGGTCGTTCCTGTTCCGCGTCAACGGGCGCGACGTCTTTGCCAAAGGCGCGAACTGGATTCCGGCAGACGCCCTGCACGCGCGGATCACGCCCGAAGGCGTGCGCGATCTGCTGCAGTCGGCGGTCGATGCCAATATGAACATGATCCGCATCTGGGGCGGTGCCCATTACGGCGAGGAATCGCTGTACGACCTCTGCGATGAACACGGCATCCTCGTCTGGCAGGACTTCATGAACGCC
>JALQXR010000620.1 GCA_023263105.1 Marivivens sp.
TGCCCTATGGGTTGTAAACTGCTTTTATACGGGAAGAAAAACACCTACGTGTAGGTGACTGACGGTACCGTAAGAATAAGGACCGGCTAACTCCGTGCCAGCAGCCGCGGTAATACGGAGGGTCCAAGCGTTATCCGGAATCATTGGGTTTAAAGGGTCCGTAGGCGGGCTATTAAGTCAGAGGTGAAAGTTTGCAGCTCAACTGTAAAATTGCCTTTGATACTGGTAGTCTTGAGTTATAGTGAAGTGGTTAGAATATGTGGTGTAGCGGTGAAATGCATAGATATCACATAGAATACCGATTGCGAAGGCAGATCACTAACTATATATTGACGCTGAGGGACGAAAGCGTGGGGAGCGAACGGGATTAGATACCCCGGTAGTCCACGCCGTAAACGATGGATACTAGCTGTTGGATTTTTTCAGTGGCTAAGCGAAAGTGATAAGTATCCCACCTGGGGAGTACGTTCGCAAGAATGAAACTCAAAGGAATTGACGGGGGCCCGCACAAGCGGTGGAGCATGTGG
>JALQXR010000621.1:267-527 GCA_023263105.1 Marivivens sp.
TCGACAACCTTGCGCCGGGCAACGTTGACGAGCTTCGAGTCTGAGGCCATGCCGCGCAGCACTTGACTGCGTACAAAGGTACAAGAGAACATATTCTGTAGTAAGAGAACACATTCTATAGTAAGAGAACACATTCTATAGAGTCTGAGGCCATGCCGCGCAGCACTTGACTGCGTATGTGGTTTAGTTTAGGTGGTTTAGGGATTAGTTTAGCTCAGTATTGGGGTTTAGTATTATTATCGTATGTGGTGTAGGGTTTA
>JALQXR010000623.1 GCA_023263105.1 Marivivens sp.
CAGCTTGTTTTCGCTGTCTGCGGGCTCGTGTGCCCACGTGGCCCGGAAGCACGCGCGCTCCACCTCTGGGACGCAGGCCTCGTCCCATAGCGTCGCGATACTGTGTGTGTGTGTGTGTGTGTGTGTGTGTGTGTGTGAGCGATCGTGCGTCAAGGGAGAGTCAGTAGGTTGCTGTGGATGAGCGCCTCACGCTTGTTCAGCGGCAGCGATAAGCGGGGGGAGCTGTTCTCGTTTCAACGCCTCCAGCCGTGCCAGCTCCGTGGTGCATTTCTCAAACGTTTCCTGTCCGAGGCCAGAGGACGGTAGTAGAAAGGCCTCACGGTGCTCGACGCTGATGTCCAGCGCGTTCCACAGGCGACTGATTCGCCGCGCGAGGTTCTGCAGCTGGTCCTGCATGTGTTTGCGCATGTGCATGTGCCCCGTCTATGTTGGGTTTATTTTGTGCGTGTGGGTACGTTCGAGTCACCCACCGTCCGAAGATTTTTTTCAGCCTGTAGTTGCTCGATGCGGAGCTGCAGAAGAGCCAA
>JALQXR010000624.1 GCA_023263105.1 Marivivens sp.
ACTGAGACCTTCAGCTGTTATCCGTACCTCTTGAGAAACTGGCAGCAAAGTTCGTGGCGATGAGCGCGATTGGCATGTGTGCATGCATGCGGATCTATCACCGTTCTTGTGGCTACAGCGTCAATACATCGTAGAGCAAACCCCTTAAGTGACTGACCCCTTAACCGTTCGGCATTGAGTGTGATTGGTATGTGTGCATTCATGCGGATTTAAAACTGTTCTTGTGTGCGTGCTTTCATGCGAATCTAAATGATGATGATGATGATGATGATGATGATGATAATCACCTCATCATCATTGCTCATGATAATGATAATGGTAATGAAAGAATGATAATGACAATGATAATACTAATGATCTATTCTTATGTTTGTGTGTGTGTGTTTGTGTGTGTGTGTGTGTGTGTAGGAGGATTGTTGATAGAGGCGCCGCCTCGAGCAATCTGGGATGTACTAACCAACTACAATCAGGTTTTTTTTTATTTGTATTTTCAGTTTTGTTTTATTTTTTTTAAAACAACAAATGC
>JALQXR010000625.1 GCA_023263105.1 Marivivens sp.
GAATAAAGACTCATCAAGAAGTTCACTGTAGGCGAGGTGTATGCGAAATGGGAAGCCACACACCTCGCCCGCGTGCTAGAAAGCATGTTCTCCCATTTCGGATTGCTTCTTGGGCGCATAGTTCTTGCGCGTGTTTAGGTTGCGAATCCGCAAAATCTTCTTTGGGCAGCATGGTAGCCATTTCTCAATGTGGTAGTCAACAAGCCCATGCCTCATAGTTCTAAGAAGGCGGGATAGGGCCCTTCCCCTATGCCAAGGGCGCGTATCTGTTCTTCTTCTGCAGTGGAAAGTAGAAATAAACTTTGCGCTCTGCTTTTAGGTTCCGCAAAAGGCACTATATCATTTAGGCCCATCCATATTCGGTCAAATTCTTCATGTGTGTGTGTGTGTGTGTGTGTGTGTGTGTGTGTGTGTGTGTGTGGAACAAATGACCCATGTGACAGTGCGTGCGCGTGTGTGTATCAACTCTGGCAAATTCGTGATGATCTCTTGCTTTGTCGTGAGGGCACTGTTCTACCTTGCTCT
>JALQXR010000626.1 GCA_023263105.1 Marivivens sp.
CCCGCCACAATCAGCTGGCCATTGTGGCGTGGGTGTATTTTAGCAGCTGTGTACCCTTGTGCAACTGGAATGGCCCCAGGACAGGCTGGTTTTCCAGGGAAAACAGGGTTGGGGGTAGGGTTGGGGTGAGGGTTGGGGAAGAATCAGGGCCGGTTTGTCAGCGCTGAAGCCCTTCAGCTTTAGCTGGACGACAGCAGGGTTGGGGACGGCACTGGTCATCGCTGAGAGATATTTGCAGAGCCAGGCTGGGAGGTCCCGCGTGTGTGCCGAGAATCGCTGAAACTCGCCAGGGAGATTGGCCAAGATCGCCAAACTTCAGGCACCAACGACCATTTTTTTGAGGCCCCCCCCCCAGCCCCCCACCCCTCCCCTCCGCGAGTCCACACACACACACACACACACACACACACCCAGACATGTCTGAAAAGCCCTGGTCAAGGGCCTTCTGAATGTGTAGACCATGCGTACCCCATCCTATCTCTCACCCAGAAAAAGATCACTGGCGACATGTGGTGGATAAAAATCA
>JALQXR010000627.1 GCA_023263105.1 Marivivens sp.
TGAGCTCTGCGTTGGCTTTATCCAGGGCCTCCTGAGACATCCGAGCCTCAGTAATCTTTTTCTGCAAATCGTCAATTTCGTTGGGCGCATCATCCATCTCACCCAATTCTTTCTGGATCGCCTTCATTTGCTCGTTCAGGTAGTACTCTCGCTGGCTCTTCTCCATCTGTTTTTTGACTCGTCCACGAATCCGTTTTTCTACCTGAAACAGATCTATTTCCGCATCCATCAAAGACTGTAAATGCTCTAGCCGCGCGCGAATATCAGCTACCTCCAATATCCGCTGCTTTTCCTCCAGGTCAACGCTCATGTGAGCCGCGATGGTGTCAGCGAGTCTCCCAGGCTCGTCGATGCCAGACAGCGAGGTCAGAACCTCCGCTGGCACTTTTTTACTGAGACTCACGTATTTCTCGAACTGCTCGACGGTGGCCCTCACAAGGGCGTTACCGTCTTTTTCTCCCAGCGATTCAGATTCGATTTCTCGCACTGAGGCAACGGCAAACTCGTCCTCTTCATCAACGGCGA
>JALQXR010000628.1 GCA_023263105.1 Marivivens sp.
AGTCGGAATCAGACTCGGACTTCTTGGGCTTCTTCTTGGGCTTCTTCTTGGGCTTCTTCTTGTTCTCCTGCTTCGGCCTCGTCCTGCTCTTGCTCTTGGTTGCCTTCGGCTCCTCCTTTGCCTTCTTCTTGGCGTCTCTTTCCTTCTTGGACTGCTCGGTCTCCCGCTGGGCCTCCTTCTTGTTCGCGTGCCGGAGGTTCGCTGTTCTCTGTGCCAGATCCGCCACTATCGAACTCAGCTCCTTCTTGATGAACTCCCGTTGCCCGGGCAGCCCCGTCGACGTCAGCGCCTTGTAATTGGCAAACAAGCTGGCGCAGTCTGCAGACGCGAGCACAAGAACACGCGGGTGTGTGTGTGTGTGTGTGTGTGTGTGTGTGTGTGTGTGTGTGTGTGTGTGTGTGTGTGTGTGTGCCTGCTGGTGTCTTGCCAGGATCCAGGCTGCTGACCTCGCTTTTGCTGCTGCTGCTGCTGCTGCTGCTGCCGACCTCGCTTTTGCTGCTGCTGCTGCTGCTGCTGCTGCTGC
>JALQXR010000629.1 GCA_023263105.1 Marivivens sp.
TGTACACATATGCAAAACCTGCACCAGGCTGCCCCTGCACCTAAACATACACCCACACCTACACGGCTACACTACCTACACCTACACCTACACCTTCACCTACACCTACACCCCTACACCTACAACTACACCTACACCCACACCCCAACTGACATGCACATACACATACCCACACACACACACACACACACACACACACACACACACACACACACACACACACACACATTCAAATACAGACCGCAAAGTAAAGGAAGAAAAACGCGATCATCATTTTAAAACCAACCTGTAAATTCTTCACTACACCAAGAAGTCCATTGAAGATATCAACAGGTGCAAACAGAATGCCGAGCGAAAGAACTACGAGTGCAATTCCAGTGCACATGTACATTAACCGAGTGGCATCATCGTTGCATTTCTCACATGTATCGCCCATCGTGTAGTACCCCTCTGCGCACTGTTTCGGAAGTCAATCAAATCAACAAGTTCTTCTCTGGTATCATTTGAAAGAAATAATCCAATT
>JALQXR010000062.1:0-3416 GCA_023263105.1 Marivivens sp.
TGTATTCGGGGTGGTGGACCGACGCCGTGTCGCCGTTGCCCATCAGAATATAGGCGCCCGGACGCTCCTCTAGCATGTAAGAGAAATCCTCGCCCCCCATCACCAGCGGCGCGTCTTCGCAGTTGCCCGCGACCGAGGCCGCAACCGAGGCCGCAAAGTCGGTCTGTTCGTCGTGGTTCACGGTGGCCGGATAGCCGCGGTGGTATTTCACATCCGCATGACCGCCAAAGACCAGCGCGGTCTGTTCCGCGATGGCGATCAGCCGCTTTTCGGCCAGCCGCCGCATCTCGGCGGTCAGGGTGCGGACGGTGCCGCGCAGGGTCACGCGCTGGGGGATGACGTTATAGGCCTTGGACGAGCTTTCGATCGACGTGACCGACACCACGATCTGTTCGACCGGATCGGCGTTGCGGCTGGCGATGGTCTGCAGGGCCGTGACCATCTGGCTGGCCGCGACGATGGGATCGACGGTTTCCTGAGGCTTCGCGCCATGGCCGCCCTTGCCCTCGACCACGATGTCGAACTGGTCGGTCGCGGCAAAGAAAGGTCCGGTCCGGATCGCGAAAGTACCCACCGGTTTGCCCGGCCAGTTGTGCAGGCCGTAGACCTCTTGGATGTTCCAGCGATCCATCATGCCGTCGGCGCACATTTCACGTCCGCCGCCGCCGCCTTCTTCGGCGGGCTGGAAAATCACGATCGTGGTGCCGTCGAAATTGCGGGTTTCGGATAGATATTTGGCGGCACCCAAAAGCATCGCGGTATGTCCGTCGTGGCCGCAGGCGTGCATCGCACCCTTGGTCTTCGAGGCATAGGACAAGCCGGTCGCTTCCTCGATCGGGAGCGCGTCCATGTCGGCGCGCAGGCCGATGACCTTGCCGCTGTCGGTCTTGCGACCATGGATGACCCCGACGACGCCGGTGCGGCCGATCCCTTCGACGACTTCGTCACAGCCGAAGGCCCGCAGCTTTTCCGCCACCAGAGCCGAGGTCCGGTGCGTTTCGAAAAGAATTTCGGGGTTTTCGTGGATATCACGCCGCCACGCTGTGATTTCGGGCAGAAGCTCGGCAAAGCGGTTCTTGATAGGCATCTGGTCCTCGGGCTCTGGTTGGGCTGCGACAGAGTGTGTCGCAACGCCAACACCACCGCAAGACCCGATGGTCACGCCCCGCGATTGGCCTAGAACCGGCTGCACCTCCGGCCCGCACGACGCAGGGCCTGAGTGTATCCAAGGTCGTCGCGCTGGATCTTGCGACCGATATTGTCCAGACATTTGTCCGCGCGGACGGCGGCCTCGGTGGTGGCCGACCCGACCGAGGTCAGAACAACAAGCGAAAGGCCGATGATCGCGGCGGTCAGGACGACATAATCCACCGTCATCGCGCCGCTGTCGTCCCTTGCGAACCCGACGGCCATGCGCCGCGCCCGTTGCCGGACCGACCGTGATGCGGTTCCAAGTTTCCTAGCCATTTGCAGCATCGTCACACTCCGGAACTTCGCGAGACGCGATCATTGAGTTGTCGATATGGCAGGTCAGCCTGTCCGTGCTTTTGGACGAAAGGACCTGCGAATAGCTAAAGCCGATCGCCACGCAGAACGCGAGGATAGAGGCGTAAATCAGGATGTCGTCCGCCGTAAAATTGAAAGCGCTGACAACCCGCCGAGGCAGAAAAGCGAACAGTTCCGATGACTCTGGGTTCGAACGGAACATATTTTTCATGCGTGATGCCTCGGGTTATGGTGCTCTTTGGTCTCTCTCGGTCTTGGTCGCTGGGCGACCGTTCAATCTGTAATATAAAGCAACCGGAATCCGACAACTTTGAGGCGAATAAGCATCAATTTGCGGGTACTTTCGCCCCGCCCGCTATAGATTGGGGCCCAGCTCTAGCGTGCTGCCGTCGCTGAACCGCGACAACCGGAAGCGGGTCAGATCGTGGGACGGGCGGGTTCCCTGAACCAGATCGGCGGCAATCCGGCCGAATTCGGGTCCGATGCCAAAGCCGTGGCCGCACATTCCGGTGACAATCGTCAGACCCGGGTGCGAGGACGGCTGGTCGACGACCGGAACCACGTCCGGCATGACGTCGATCATCCCTGCCCAAGCCGCGCGTATCCGCGTCTGGCCCAGTTTCGGAAAGGTTTCCGAAAAGCGCTGCGCAAGCTGGCGGACCTTGGCCGCGTTCGGCGCGGGGTCCAGAATACGCATCTTTTCGAACGGGCTGATCTGGTCGGCGCTCCACCGTCGCGAGGTAAGCCAGGCATCGGGAAAGCCGCTGGGTGCGGCAGGCAGGTATCGCGTGCCCAGCGGGTCGGCGATCAATTGGCGCGCAAAGCGGCCAAAGGCGCGAAAGGCGTCGGGCCCGATATACAGTTCATGAAAACCCGAAGGCGCCAGCGTATAGCCGCCGTCCTCTCGGCGCCGAAACGCCAGACGGTCGTCGACGGCGCCTCCGTCAAACACGTGGTCCATCGGCTCGGTGGCGGCAACGGTGGCGCGGACCGACAGCTGCGGGATCGAAATGCCAAGGCGGCGCAGCAGCAACGACGACCAAGAGCCCCCCGCGACGACCACCTGTTCCGTTTCGATCCGTCCGGCTTCGGTGACGACGGCCACGATCTTGCCTGCGGCCATCTCGACCGCCCGCGCGGCACAGTTTTCCCTAAGGACCGCGCCGTCCTTTTCCGCCAGCCGCGCCAGAGCGGGCACCGCCAGCCAAGGCTCGGCCCGCATGTCGCCCGCTGTCCAAAGCGCGCCATGCCATTGCCGTCCGGCGTCGGGCAGCAGATCGGACACCTGAGCCGGCGTCAGAACCCTGCTGTCCAAACCGTTGGCCACCGCATGGGGCATCCAGTTCTCGTAGCGCCCGACCTCTGCCGCCGAGGACGCAAGATAGGCCACCCCGCCTTGCCGCAACCCGATATCGCAGTCGACTTCGCCTGCCAGATCCCGCCAGAGCCGCTGGGCGGCCAGAGTGATCGGGATTTCGGCCGGATCGCGCCCCTGCGCGCGGATCCACCCCCAGTTCCGTGACGACTGTTCGCCCGCGATCCGCCCCTTTTCGACCAGCGTGACACGCACCCCCGCACGCGCCAGCCAAAGCGCCGTGCTGACGCCGATCACACCGCCACCGATGACGACGCAATCGGTCTTGGCCGGTAGTTTGGCCGCATGTTTTATCGGCGTGTGCAAAGATATGGGGAATCGCAGCATTTGTCGGGCCTCTTTCCCCGTAACGGCAAGTGCAGTCGCCTCGCAGGATTTACAGGATTACTCCGGTCGTCAAGTTATCCAAAACATTCGGGGGAATCGACTTGCAGCATCTCATTTTCATGCTAGCGTCTGGTTTCATTGTTAACGACTAGGCGTATTAGCCCGCGTTCATAAAAAGAGTAATTTGAACCACTTGGGAGGTTCATCA
>JALQXR010000062.1:3426-11453 GCA_023263105.1 Marivivens sp.
TTTGACCTCCGTGCCGGTGAATTGCTGGGTGTCGTCGGCGAAAGCGGGTCGGGCAAATCGGTGACGATGATGTCACTTTTGGGTCTGTTGCCCAGCCCTCCGGCAGACGTTCATTCCGGCACCGTGACCTTTGACGGAAAGGACCTGTTGAAGGTCGATCCAGAGACGCTCCGCACCATTCGCGGGCGCAAGATCGGCTTTATCTTTCAGGACCCGATGACGTCGCTCAATCCGGTGTTCAACGTGGGCTACCAGATCATGGAGCCGCTCCGTGTGCACATGGGCATGGACAAGAAAGCCGCCGAAGCGCGCGCGCAGGAGCTGCTGGAACTGGTCGGCATTCCCGACGCAAAGCGCCGGCTAAAGGACTATCCCCACCAGTTTTCGGGCGGTATGCGCCAGCGGGTGATGATCGCCATTGCGCTGGCATGTGATCCGCAGGTTCTGATCGCGGACGAACCCACCACCGCGCTGGATGTGACCATTCAGGCGCAGATCCTCGAACTGATGAAAGACCTGCGCCAGAAGCTGGGCATGGCGGTGATCTGGATCACCCATGACCTTGGCGTGATCGCGGGCATCGCGGACCGGGTGATGGTGATGTACGGCGGCCAGATCGTCGAACACGCGCCGGTCAAGGAACTGTTCCGCAATCCAAAGCACCCCTACACCAAGGCGCTTCTAAAGACCGTGCCGTCGGTGCGCGGTGCGCGTGTGCGGCGCCTGACGACGATCGAAGGCCAACCGCCGATCCTTGGGGCGCAGCCGACGTCGTGCCCGTTCCGCGACCGGTGCAGCGAGCCTCTGACCGTCTGTGCCTCGAAGAACCCGCCGCGTTACGAAGTCGGCAACGGTCACGATGTGGCCTGCTTCCATGCCGACGCGCTGGAGACCGCCCATGCTGGATAATCCGGTCAAGAAACCGCTGGTCAAGGTGCGCGACCTCAAGATGCACTTCCCGATCTATTCGGGCTTCTTCCAGCGCCATACCGGCAACGTCAAAGCGGTCGACGGCGTCAGCTTTGACGTCTTCGAAGGCGAAACGCTGGGTCTGGTCGGAGAGTCCGGCTGCGGCAAGTCCACCTGCGGTCGCGCGGTGCTGCGGCTTTACGACATCACCACCGGCTCGATCGAGATCGACGGCAAGGAAATCGGCGCGACCCCGCAGGCCGACCTGCGCCCCATCCGCCCGACCATGCAGATGGTGTTTCAGGATCCTCAGGCCAGTCTCAATCCGCGGATGACGGTCCAGTCGATCATTCAGGAACCGCTCGACGAACACACGAAGCTGTCCCAAAAGGAAAAGCAGGAAAAAGTCTGGGAACTGATGGATGCGGTGGGCCTGAACCGCCGCTTTGCCGGACGCTATCCGCATGCTTTCTCTGGCGGTCAACGGCAGCGGATCGGCATCGCGCGGGCGCTGGCCCTGAACCCGAAATTCATCGTCTGCGACGAACCGATCGCCGCGCTGGACGTGTCGATTCAGGCTCAGGTGGTCAACCTGCTGGAAGATCTGCAGGAAAAATACGGGCTCACCTATCTGTTCATCAGCCACGACCTGAGCATGGTGCGTCATATCGCGACCCGCGTGGCCGTGATGTATCTGGGCAAGATCGTCGAACTCGCCCCGCGGGAGGCGCTTTATGCCAGCCCGCAACACCCCTATACCGAGGCGCTTTTGTCCGCGGTCCCCGAGCCGGACCCGTCATTGGAAAGCCGCGCCGACCGGATTATCCTGCAGGGCGATGTGCCCTCTCCGTCCAAGCCGCCGAAGGGCTGCAATTTCTGCACCCGCTGCCCCAAGGTGATGGACATCTGCAAGGAAACCGAACCCGAATTCAAAGAGGTAAAGCCCGGACATTTCGCGGCCTGCCATCTTCTGGATAAGTCGTGACCGCAGGCTGAACCTGCGGCATCAACGAGGTGAAAGAGCACCCAACATGGAGAAACCAATGAAGCTCAAAACAGCTCTTCTAGGCGCAGCCGGCGCGGTTTGCCTCTCTTCCATGGCCTTTGCTGAAGGTCATGAAGGCGAGCGCGGCCGTGACGGTCATCTGTCAATTATCTATTGGCAAGCGCCGTCGATTCTGAACCCGTATCTGTCGGGCGGAACCAAGGACGTTGAATCTTCGTCGCTCGTGATCGAACCGCTTGCGCGGCACGACCAGAACGGCGCGCTGGTTCCCTACCTTGCCGTCGAAATCCCCACCGTCGGCAACGGCGGCGTGAGCGAGGACCTCACCTCGATCACCTGGAAACTGCAAGAGGGCCTTCTGTGGTCTGACGGCACTCCGGTGACCGCGGCTGACGTCGTGTTCACGGCCAACTACTGCATGGCACCGGACGGCGGCTGCGCCCAGCTGGCAAAGTTCGAAGGCGTGGCATCGGTCGAGGCTCTGGACGATCTGACCGTGAAGGTGACCTTCACCGGTCCGAAGCCCAACCCCTACCTGCCCTTCGTCGGCGCCCAGTCCCCGATCATCCAGGCCGCACAGTTTGCTGACTGCCTTGGCGCCAAAGCGCCCGAGTGCACCGACGCCAACTTTGGCCCGATCGGCACCGGTCCCTTCGTTGTGACGGATTTCCGCACCAACGACGTGATCCAGCTGGAAGCCAACCAGAACTATCGCGACGCCAACAAGCCTGCCTTTGCAACCGTGACCTTCAAAGGCGGCGGCGATGCGACGGCTTCGGCCCGTGCGGTTCTGGAAACCGGCGAATTCGACTACGCATGGAACCTGCAGCTGGCACCCGACGTCATCGCCGGCATGGCAGCCGCTGGCGTGGGTACGCCCGTGTCCGCCTTTGGTACGCTCGTCGAGCGCATCGAAGTCAACATGACGAACCCGTCGCCCGACCTGCCGGAAGGCGAGCGTTCGACCGCTGCCCATCCGCACCCGTTCATGTCCGATCCCGCAGTTCGTGCGGCTCTGTCCATGGCCATCGACCGCAACCTGCTGGTTGAAGTCGGCTACGGTCAGGCCGGTCGCCCGACCTGTAACCTGGTGCCCGCACCGGCGATCTTCGCCAGCGACAACACCGGCTGTCTGACCCAGGACATCGAAGGCGCGAAGGCGCTTCTTGATGGGGCAGGCTGGGTTGACTCGAACGGTGACGGCGTCCGCGAAAAGGATGGCGTTGAACTGCGCGTTCTCTACCAGACCTCGACCAACGCTGTCCGTCAGGACTTCCAAGCGCTGATCAAGGAGTGGTGGGGCGAGATCGGTGTCGCAACCGAACTGCGCAACATCGACGCGTCGGTCTTCTTCGGCGGTGACCCGGGTTCGCCCGACACCTACCAGAAGTTCTATGCAGACGTCGAAATGTACGCCAACAACTTCGAAGGCACCGATCCGGAAAGCTATGTCGCGGCCTACACCTGTGACAAAGCACCCGGTCCGGACAGCCAGTGGCAGGGCGAAAACGTGAACCGTTTCTGTGATCCGGCTTACGACGCTCTGGTTGCCGAGCTTGGCGGAACCGCCGACATCGAAGAGCGTGGCCGTCTGGTGCGTATGATGAACGACATGCTGACCAAAGACAGCAACGTCATCATCCCGCTGGTCGACCGTGGTCGTGTGTCGGCTCATGCCAACACCCTTGGCGGTGTCGTGCTGAACACGTTCGACTCTGAACTGTGGAACGCAGCCGACTGGTACCGCGTCGGTAACTGATCGCGATGATCCTTCGCCGGAGCCCTGTCACGGGGCTCCGGCACCCTTTCTACCTTCACCTGTACCTGAACCATAAACCGAGACGCCGATGCTGACCTACACGATCCGCAGACTGATCCTAGCGATCCCGACGCTTCTGTTTATTGCTCTGGTGATTTTCCTGTTGCTCGAGCTGGCCCCCGGCGATCCGATGGCGGAAATGCCCCTGACCATCCCCCCCGAGGTCAAGGAGCGCATGCGCGAGGCACTGGGCCTTGGGCAGCCGTGGTACATCCGGTTCTATCTGTGGCTTTACCAGTTCTTCGTCGTGGAACCGCAGTACTGGATCGACGCCCTGTTCGGCACCAACCTGGCCGACGGTGCGCAGCGGATCATCAGCTTTCAGTCGCGCAGCCCCGTCTTTGACACCATCGCGGAACGTATCCCCCAAACACTGTGGGTCGTGGGCATGTCCTATGTGGTGGGCGTGATCATCGCCCTGCCGATCGGGATCATCTCTGCCTATCGTCAGTACAGCTGGTTCGACAACCTCGGGACGTTCATTTCGATGGTCGGCTTCTCTGTGCCGACTTTCTTTACCGGCGTGCTGCTGATCGTGATCTTTTCGGTCAACCTTGGATGGTTCCCGTCGATCTATGACACGACGCTGGTCGTCAATGACTGGTCCAGCTTCCTGATGCAGCTTCGGCAGATGGCGATGCCGGTCTTTGTTCTGGCGCTGTATAACGCGGCGCAGATCAGCCGGTTCATGCGGGCCTCCATGCTTGATAACCTTGGGCAGGACTACGTGCGCACCGCGCGGGCAAAGGGCATGCGGGAACGTGTCGTGGTGCTCAAGCACGTGCTTCGGAACTCTTTGATACCGGTCGTGACCGTGATCGCGCTGGGTGTGCCGCAGGTGTTCGGCGGCGCAATCATCACCGAACAGGTGTTCAAGGTGAACGGCCTTGGCCAATTGCTGATCATTGCGATTCACGGCAACGACGTGCCGATGATCCTGACCCTGACATTCATTTTCGCCGTGCTGATCGTGATCTTTAACCTGATTGCCGACGTGCTCTACGGCTTCCTTGACCCGAGAATCCGCTATGACTGATCCCAGCCTCGATATGTCCACGGTCGCGCCCACCCGAAACCAGTGGTGGGACGTCTGGGACCAGTTCAAATCGCACCGAGGCGCCGTCATCGGCGCGATGTTCCTGATCTTTATCACGCTCTTTGTGGTGGTGGGTCCGTGGCTTTATGGCGTCGATCCGGCAAAGCTGGATATCCGCAACAAGGACATGCGGCCCTTTTACCTTGGCCTGTTCACCGACGTGAAATGGAGCTGGACGCGGCCGCTGGGCACGGACCATCTGGGACGCGACATCATGGCGAACTTGATGCAGGGCGGAAAGATCAGCCTGGCCGTGGGTTGGGTCGCGATGCTGCTGGCGCTGGTGCTGGGCACCTTGGTCGGCGTGTTTGCGGGCTTTTTCAAGCGGCTTGACGGCCCTCTGATGCGCTTCACCGATCTGGTGCTGTCGCTGCCCCTGCTGCCGCTTTTGCTGGTCATGATGCTTTTGTTCCGCGACCCGCTGCGGGCGTCCTTCGGGCCCGAGACGGGGATCTTCATTCTGATCGTCACCGGCATCGGTATCACAAGCTGGATGCACACCGCACGGATCGTGCGGGGCGACATTCTGGCCATCAAAGAGCGAGAGTTCGTGCTGGCCGCGCGGTCCATCGGCACCCCGCCCCGTCGCGTGATCATGCGCCACCTGCTGCCCAACGTGATGAGCCCGATCATGGTTTCGGCCACGCTGGGACTTGCCACCGCGATCATCACCGAAAGCGCGCTGTCCTTCCTTGGGCTTGGCTTTCCGTCGGACTTCCCGACTTGGGGTAAGATCCTGTTCGACAGCGTCGACCGAATGACCAACTTTCCCGAGCGGGTGATCTGGCCGGGGCTTGCGATTTCGCTAACCGTGCTCAGCGTGAACTACATCGGCGACGGTCTGCGCGACGCTCTGGACCCCCGTATCCGCGGGCTCTGACCTATGGCAAATGGCGGCGGCGGATCCGCCGAACCGCCAGCCAGACCGCACCGACGACCGGCACCACCAACACGGCGGTCAGCCATGCCTTGTCCAGATGCGCGACCTTTGCCACGGGGGCCAGCGCATAGGCCAAAAGGCTGACGGCGTAGTAGCTGATCGCGACCACCGACAGGCCCTCGACCGTTTGCTGAAGCCGAAGCTGGAGGTCCGCGCGGCGGTCCATGCTGGCCAGCAATGCCTGATTTTCGGCAGACCGTTCCACGTCCACCCGCGTCCGCAGCAGGTCCCCTGCGCGGATCGCCCGTTCGGACATGGCGTGCAGCCGAGCCTCGGTCGATTTGACGGTCCGCATGGCCGGATCGAACCGGCGCATCATAAATTCGGCAAAGGTCTGGCGGCCCTCGAAACGCGACTCTCGCAGGACGTCGATCCTCTGGTTCACGATGGTTTCATAGGCTCCAGTCGCCCCAAATCGAAAGGACGACCGCGCGATCGTGCTTTCCAGTTCGGCCGAGACCTCTAGCAGCGCATGCAGCGTGTCGGCACGGGGAGTCGCGTCGTCCGCCATGCCCAGAACCAGATCGCTCAGCCGACGGTCCAGCGCGCCCATGGCGGGTCCTAACTCTTGCACGCGGGCAAGGCCCAGCATGGCCATGGTCTTATAGGTCTCGATCTCGCACAGACGCTGCACGACCCGTCCGATCCGCCGCGCGCCGGTCTTTGGCCGCGCGAAAAGCGCCATCCTCAGGTGCCCGACGTGGTCGATCCGAAAGTCGCTGGCGATGATCAGATCGTCCTCTAGCACGCGGCTGATGGCGAGGCTTTCGGGCACGAACCAGTCGCGCACCTTGTCCACGACGCCGTCGTCGCCGTCGCAGGACTCGACACGGATCAGGGCCGAGGTGATCCGCGTCCCCGGTGCAGAGGCCAGCCAGTCGGCGGGAAACAGGTCAAAGGTCGCGGCGTCAAAGGGCGTCTCGGCCACGCCGCTGCCAAAGATCATGTAAGTGACGAATTCCGTGTGGCTTTCCCATTTGAGAAAATGCTTTCCCAAAGGGCCAGAGTAATGCGTCGCGTCGGGCTGGGGGTGGGACGCGCCGAACCGGTCCAAGAGCGCGATCAGATGCGCGCGGTCCAGCGACCGGTCCCGACCCGCGGCACGGCTGGCGGGTTTGATTGCCAGATAGGCCGCCCGCGACGGCGCCGCCATGACCGGAAACGGGCGGGCGTGAAGCTCGTTTGCCAGCTGGTAACGCAGCGGATGATCTGGAATCGATGCCATTGGCAGAGCCCCTTGGTTGAACCGAGGCCACCCTACCCTGTAATGCGGGACAGTAAACTGACTTTTTGTCGCATTATCAATGCGTTAGCGGCACACGATGGTATACCGTGTGCCGCCAAGGTCAAGTTCCGGTTAGATGCAGGACACTGCGAGCGGCGGGAAGCCGTTGAAACAAACCGAAGAATAGGTCGACGTATAGGCGCCGGTGTTGCGGATGATCACGCGGTCGCCGCACTTTAGCGTCAGAGGCAGGTGCATCGGGCGCTTTTCATAAAGCACGTCGGCACTGTCGCAGGACGGACCGGCCATGATGCAGGGACCCATCGGGTCTCCGTCACGGGGGGTTTCGAACTGATAGCGGATCGCTTCGCCTTCGGTTTCGGCAAGCCCAGAGAAGCGGCCGATCGACAGGTAGACCCAGCGGTGGATGTCACGCTCGGATTTGCGGCTGACCAGAACGACCTCGGTCACGATGGCACCGGCTTCGGCAACCATGCCACGGCCCGGCTCGGCCATGACGCGGTCGACGTCACCGAAACGAGCGCGGATGCGGTCCATGACGGCGGCGGCGTAATCGGTCGGCTGCTGGATCGCCTCGCCGTAGAACGCGGGGAACCCACCGCCGATGTTCAGGACGGACAGGTTGTGGCCGGCTTTTTTCGCGGCGTGCCAGATTTCGGCCAGCGCATCCAGCGCGGGATCCCACATTTCGGCGCGGCGGGTCTGCGAACCGACGTGGAACGAGAAACCGACAGGGTCGAGGCCCAGTTCCTTGGCATAGTCCAGCAGACGCAGCGCCGTGTCGCCGTCGCAACCGAATTTGCGGGTCAGCGGCCAGTCGGCCTGGCTGATTTCGACGATCAGGCGGATATAGACCTGCGCGCCGGGGGCGTGCTCGGCGATCTTTTCCAGTTCTTCATCGGCGTCGGCGGCAAAAAGGGTGATGCCTGCGTTATGGGCCCATTCGATATCGACGACACGTTTGATCGTGTTGCCGAAAGAGATCTGCTCGGGGCGGGCGCCCTGGCTGAG
>JALQXR010000062.1:11463-11765 GCA_023263105.1 Marivivens sp.
ATTTCGATTTCGCCACGCGACGCGGCGTCGAAATGCGATCCCAGCGACACCAGCCGCGAAATGATCGGCAGGGCGGGGTTCGCTTTGACGGCGTAGTGGATGTGGGCGCTGCCCAGACCTTTTTTCAAAGCATGGTACTGCTTTTCAACGCGATCCACGTCGATCACCAGCGTGGGGCGGTCGAACACGTTTTCAGCGATGAAGGTATCAAGCTTTGAGGTGACGTCGAATTTCGGCGCGGTCGCGCCGGGAATGAAATTGGTCATATTCATCTCCAAAAGACCCGGCCATATATGACCGCT
>JALQXR010000630.1 GCA_023263105.1 Marivivens sp.
TGATGGTGGTGGTGGGGGAGGTCGTAGGGTTGGTAATGGTGGTGGTGGTAGTGGTGGTGGTGGTGGTGGTGGTGGTGGTGGTGGCGGTGGTATAAGCAAGAATAGCAGCAGTAGTCGTCAGTGGTAGTAGGGGTTGCGGTAGTAGTAGTGGTAGCAGCGTATGAATAGCAGCCCGGCACCGTCGGGTCGGATTGGAAAGCTCGCGATCGTCCCGGCAGAATAGTTGGCGCACAGGAGCCTTGTGGTGGGTAGGGTTGTGAAGGGCAGTGGTGGTGGTAGTGGTAGTGGTGGCAGCAGTGGAAGCAGTGACAGCCACGGCAGCTCGACAAGAGTCCCAGCAGTAGTGGTACCGGTACCAGTTGCCGTCGTTGGAAAGGTGCAGGTGGGCCGGGTTCCCGAGGGATGCTATTCGGGGACCGTGCGGGACGACCCGACCGTCCCGGGAGGCTTTTAGCGCGAAGACGGTGCCGTTTCCCGAGGCATACAGGCACCCGTTGGTCTGGGAGGTGAAAGGGAAGGTGG
>JALQXR010000631.1 GCA_023263105.1 Marivivens sp.
GGGGGGGGTGGGGGTGGAGGTGATGGTGGTGGTGGTAATGATGGCGGCGGGTTTTATATGCTATGTGGCATACTACACACCGCCTGGTCGAGGTCGCTGAGGAGGCCCTCGTGGAGGCCAAGCTCCTGGTTGATGTCCTTGCTCATATGCTTGAGCTTCGACACACCTGCAGCGTGTGTGCGCGTGTGTAGGGTGCGCCTAGGGTGCGTGGAGGGTGTGTGTGTGAATGTGTGTACGTATGGATTGCGTGAACGTGTTCATGCAGGTGTGTATGTATGTTTGCGCATGCATGCATGTGCGTGTGACCCGATATGATCTCGTCCAGCCGGTCGTCCTGGTCGTTCATCTTGCTCTGCAGGTATATGAAAAGACACTTAAACACACACACACACACAAACACACACACACACACAAACACACACACACACCTGCTGGTGCTGCAGCAGGTCCATGTTGCTCAGACCTGTGTGTGTACATCACGTCAACATAACCCGAATGTTGTTATGTACTGTACGTGATG
>JALQXR010000632.1 GCA_023263105.1 Marivivens sp.
AAGAGAAAAATAACAGATATGAAGAAAGACGCGACGCCAATTAAGACGTGCCCACACACACATACAGACGCATGCGCGCACACGCGCACGCGCATACACACACACACACACACACACACACACACACACACACACACACACACACACACACTGACGCATACGCACGCATACATGTATACACACGCGACCGCCCGCATGCGCGCGCGCGTGCCGGCTCGGTGAGGCGTCTACTTAACTGTTGTTGTTTTTTTCCTCCATTTCTCCAGTTCTCTGCAGTTGTGGCCAGCTGTCCGGTGAATCGAATCATTTTGTGGTTGGTATGGGAAAGAGACATACCTTTTTTCAGCGGAAATTCGAAGAGGGTCAGCGTGGGTTGATGAAGTAGACAGAGTTGAAGTGTTGTAGTCAGGAGGGGAAGTACATATGTGTAGGGGGTAGGACACGAGGTCCGCGTTAGATGGGGTTCGTGTGTGTGTGTGTGTGTGTGTGTGTGTGTGTTCGTGTTCGTTTTGAAGGCATGA
>JALQXR010000633.1 GCA_023263105.1 Marivivens sp.
GCACATTTTTTGATCCGCCATATTCTGCGGTGTACATATACATAGACGTACATTGTATGTATGGATGTATGGATGTATGGATGAATGGATGTATGGATGTATGGTTGTATGGATGTATGGATGTATGGATGTATGGATGTATGGATGTATGGATGTCCATAGAAACAGCTGAGCATCCGCGCATACGAGGACATCAGCCCTACACACAAACACACACACACACACACACACACACACACCCTCACCTGCCCGTACGCAGCATATGGGCCATAACCCCCCCCATACCCCACACCCGCCGCCGCCGGGTAGCCCCCATACGCTTGCCCACCCGCAAAGGGAGGGGGGGCATTCGCGGACTGCCAGTTCGTGGGTTGAGAGCCGTCGTAGCATGGCGCGAGATGTGCGTGGGGGTGAGTTGGCGGTGGGGCGTAGGGCGGTGGCGGGTTTGCATGGTTGGCACGGGATGTGGGGGGGGGCGCGTAAGGCGCGTGCTGGTTGGCCTGGAACGCGGCATCGTAT
>JALQXR010000634.1 GCA_023263105.1 Marivivens sp.
CGCACCCGCGTGTGCGCGTGTGCGCGTGTGCGCGTGTGTGTGCGTGCGTGTGCTTGCGTGGTCTGTGCACACGTGCTTGCGTGATTTGTGCACACGCACGCGCACTAACACGCGCCCACGCACGCAGACATGGAGCACTCGGTGATCACCGCAGTGGAAGGGCTGGAAGATCTGCTGCTCAAAATGTCTGTTGGTGACAAGGCCATGTTTTTTGCGAGCTTTGATCTCGGCTGCGTGCGCGCTGCTTCACGTGTGTGTGTGTGTGTGTGTGTGTGTGTGTGTGTGTGTGTGTGTGTGTGTGTGTGTGTGTGTACGCTTGCGTACTTGAGGAGTCTGCTGTCTGTGTTGTGTGTTGTGTTTTGTGTGTTGTGTGCGTTTGTGTTGTGTGGTGTGTGTGTGTGGTGTGTCAGAAAGTGCTTGTACAAGGAGTACAAAATATAAACATACACACACACGGACCCACACACGCACACACACATACGCACACACAAATGTGCGTGTACAAGGAGTACGAGAAGT
>JALQXR010000635.1 GCA_023263105.1 Marivivens sp.
ATTTTCGCTTTGATGGTTCAGTTTTGCGCTTCGATGGCGAAGTTTCAAATTTGATTGTGCAGTTTTGCATTTTGATGGTGAAGCTTTGTTGTTTCATTATCCAATATTGCGCTTTGATAATTCAGTTTTGCTGTTTGATTGAGCAGTTTTAACGTTTTAATTGCGAAGTTATGCGCTTTGATGGTGCAGTGTTGCACGTTGAAAGGGAATTTTTGCGTTTCGATGATGCACGTTTGCGATTTGAATGTAAAGTTTTGCGTTTTGATGGTGCAGTTTTACGCTTTGATGGTTAGTTTTTTCTCTTTGATGTTGCAGTTTTTTCAACTTTGATTTTGCAGTGTTGCTATTTGATGGTGTGGTTTTGCTATTTGGTGGTGCAGGCTTGCGTTTTGATAATGAAGTTTTGCGTTTTGATTGTGCAGTTTTGCGATTTGATTGTAAAGTTTGTCGCTTTGATTGCAAAGTGTTGCGCTTTGATTGTGCAATTTTGCATTTTGAATGTAAATTTGTGATTCGGT
>JALQXR010000636.1 GCA_023263105.1 Marivivens sp.
AAAACGACTCTAGCCAGATCTTTTGATGAAAATTTGACCCTTCCCTGGCTTAAAAATCCATAATTTTAACAAAATCAGCTCCCAAAACCTATATGGACAGCTCGAGCATTAAAAAATCTCGATTCTGACAAAATCTCAGCCTCCAAATCCATCATTACGTCCCAAAAATGCACCAAAAACTATCGCAAATTT
Source organism: Marivivens sp. (assembly GCA_023263105.1). Taxonomy (GTDB): domain Bacteria; phylum Pseudomonadota; class Alphaproteobacteria; order Rhodobacterales; family Rhodobacteraceae; genus JALQXR01. The sequence continues at coordinate 193 of JALQXR010000636.1, forward strand.
GGTCGACCTCAATCGACCTCCACCCATCCCTTCATAAACCCTTCAAAATTAAGGAATTGGGCCTTCTAACCCATATAGGCAAGAGCGCGACGCGGCGATTCTCATGGTGTAATTCTCACCTTCTAATTCGTAAAATAAGTCAAGAAAATGGCCATTCTATACGTCAAACATCACCACGTCTTACTGTTGAAGGAATAAATTAAGCAACACTTTGGCATTGGCATTAGCATTTGCACTAGCATTAGCACATATATATATATATATATATATAAATTAGCTATACACATATATATATATATATAAGTATATGTATATAAATATAAATA
>JALQXR010000637.1 GCA_023263105.1 Marivivens sp.
TCTCTCGCGCAAGCAAAAAGAGAAGATACCATAGAGGCAAAAAAACCCTACTAAACAGTGAGAAAAAGGACCTGTTCGTCAGTGTAGAAGCACTTGTAAGCGAAGCCGTGCGCCACGAGCATCTCTGCTGCCTTGCGGTATTTGGACAGCCGCTGCGATTGCACGTACGGCCCGTACCTCCCTGCACAGAGACAGACACAGACGCACACGAAAGACCATATTTAATCGAACACGTCCTAGGCCCGTCTGTGCACGTTGTGTGTGTGTGTGTGTGTGTGTGTGCGTGTGTGCTCTGCGTGTGCACGTTTTCGTCCGCGTGTGCGAGGGCGGGTGAGAACGTGCGCCGTTGAGTGCGCGGACATTCACCTTGCGTCTCGGCGCCGGGCGGTGCGACACCGTACCCTTCGTCGGGCGTAATGTTTGACCACCTGAGCACTTGCACGATGTCGTCTGCAGACCCTGCCACCTGTTGGAGGCGCGCAGGGGGGCATGTGACGTTGCCCCCTCCGAGCTCCCCG
>JALQXR010000638.1 GCA_023263105.1 Marivivens sp.
ATGGCGCTGAAGCTCTTCGACCACGACGCGCACCTGGACCCCACCAAACACGCGCTGACGTGGGACATGTGGCGCGCCCAGAGGCACCCGGGCAAGTTCGACGTCTCGAAGCAGCCAACGGTGGACGATGCCAAGAAGGCGTTCCGAGAGGAGCTGGTCAGCCCACACACACACACACACACGCACACACACACGCATGCACACATGCACACATCCGCACACATACACACACGCGCCCGCTGCCCGCTTTCCGCTTCCTTCAGATCGCGAGGTTCCAGAAGGAGAAGGCGCACCTGCACTTCGACGAAGGACCCAAGAAGGTGCTGGCTCCGTGCGCCAAGCACCCGCACGGGGGGGATTGCGAGTACCAGTGCGGCATATGCAAGTTCTGCCACATCCCGGAGATGGCCGACGCCCGCAAACGCATCGCCCTGGAAAAGGCCAAGACCACGCATGCCGACCACTGCGTCAAGCACGACTTCAAGTTTGGTCGCTGCAAGAA
>JALQXR010000639.1 GCA_023263105.1 Marivivens sp.
TGCTTGATCGTGTTGCAGCAGCGGCTGTCCAACGAGCAATGGCTGCGTGCAGCTAGCAGCAGAAAAAGACAGTGCTGCAGCTGGGAGCTGGATGGTATGGGTTGCTTGCTGGGGGATTGCCTGTGCAACGTTTTGTTCATGCATGCTCGCCCGCTCGCTGCCCTTCTTTATCTTCTGGCTCGGGGGCTGTGATGGTTGCATTCAACCCATTTGGGCTTTCGCACATCGCTGCATATTGCTATGGAACATCCCACAAAGTGCATTTTCATTTGTTCTGTCACATGGACGATGCGATTGATGTGTGTGTGTGTGTGTGTGTGTGTGTGTGTGTGTGGTTGCCGCCCACAGTTGCATCAATAATGTTGTTTTTGCTTTGTTGCTTTTATGGCTCTCGAAGGGGTTGTGACCCGCTTGCCCGCGCGCCCTTCGCGGTGTGGGCCATCGTTGGGGACAAGTCGCGTCGTTGGTGGACCTCGATCCTGCTTGTTTGGCCGCGGCGCAATGGCACCGGTCATTGT
>JALQXR010000063.1 GCA_023263105.1 Marivivens sp.
CGGAGGCAACACCGGCCGGAACACCACCATCATCCGGTCCAACTATCTTCAGGACGCAAGCGCTGCGATCTATGAAAAGGCCCGCTCGCTTTATGAAACGATGAGTCAGGACCTGAACTACAACGTCATGTTCAGCCCTCGCGGTGTCATGATGCTGGCACAGACCCAACATGAAATCCGCGGATACCAGCGCACCGCCCACGCCAACCACCTGCAGGGCGTGGCGACCGAATTCATCACCCCCGCGCGGGTAAAGGAACTGGTCCCGATCATCAACATCGACGGGCCGCGCTATCCGGTTCTGGGTGCGCTCTGGCAGCCGCGCGGCGGCACGGCGCGGCACGACGCGGTGGCTTGGGGCTATGCGCGGGCGTGTTCGGACATGGGTATGGACATCATCCAGCAGTGCGAAGTCACCGGCGTCCGCCGCGACGGCAACAAGGTCGTCGGCGTCGACACCACCAAGGGCCCGATCGACTGCGGCAAGCTTGGTCTTGTGACCGCAGGCCACATCGGCGTCATGGCGGAAAAGGCGGGCTTCCGGCTGCCGGTCGAGAGCCTCTGCCTGCAGGCGCTGGTCAGCGAACCGATCAAGCCCTGCATGGACGTGGTCGTGATGGCCAACACGGTGCACGGCTACATGAGCCAGTCCGACAAGGGCGAAATGGTCATCGGCGGCGGCACCGACGGGTTCAACAACTATACCCAGCGCGGCAGCTTCCACCACATCGAGGAAACCGTCCGCGCCCTGAACGAAACCTTTCCGATCATCAGCCGCCTGAAGATGCTGCGCCAGTGGGGCGGCATCGTGGACATGACCGGCGACCGCTCGCCCATCCTGTCGAAAACGCCGGTCGACGGCATTTATGTCAACTGCGGCTGGGGCACCGGCGGGTTCAAGGCGATCCCCGGGTCCGGCTGGGCGATGGCCGAACTGATGGCCAAGGGTCATTCCCCCCTGACCGAGGAATTCTCTATGTGGCGTTTCCGCGAAGGCCGCTTCATCGACGAAAGCGTGGCGGCGGGGGTGGCTCACTGATGGTTAACCTGACCCTTTCGACACTCCGCAAGCTGGAGGACCTGACATGCTGACCCTGACCTGCCCCTGCTGCGGCGTGAGCGGCGAAGAAACCGAATTCCACGCGGGCGGAGAGGCGCACCTCAAGCGCTATGGCCCCGGTTCGTCGGACAACGATTTCGAAGGCTACCTGTTCATGCGCGAAAACCCCAAGGGCGTGCATTTCGAACGGTGGCGGCATGTCTACGGCTGCGGAAAATGGTTCCTTGCCGCGCGCTGCACCGCGACGCTCGAAGTCTTTGGCACCTATCCCGCCCAGACCACAGAGCCGCCGCAAGACATCAAGGACAAGATCACCGCAAAACGACCCGGCTGGTCGTGGAGGGACTTCGCATGAGCACCCGTCTCCAATCCAAGGGCCGTCTGGTCGACACCACCCAGCCGATGGAATTCCGCTTTAACGGCAAGCGGTTAAAGGGCTACGCGGGCGACACGCTTGCCTCGGCCTTGCTGGCAAATGACCAGATGCTGATGGGCCGGTCGTTCAAATACCACCGCCCGCGCGGCGCGGTCGCCAGCGGGGCCGAAGAACCCAACGCGCTGGTCAATCTGGGGCAGGGCGGCAAGTTCGAGCCAAACCAGCGCGCCACCACGACCGAGCTGTTCGAGGGCCTTTACGCCACCAGCCAGAACCACTGGCCGACGCTGGAATTCGACGTGGGCGCGGTCAACGCGGCGCTGGCGCGGTTCCTGCCTGCGGGCTTCTATTACAAGATGTTCATTCACCCGCGCCCGTTCTGGAAATACGTCTACGAGCCCTTTATCCGCCAGTCGGCCGGTCTGGGCAAAGCTCCGAAAGAGCGCGACGCGGACACCTATGAACACTTCTATTTCTACGCCGACGTCATGGTTATCGGCGGCGGCATCGCGGGGCTGACCGCAGCGCTGGAAGCCGGTCGCGCAGGCGCGCGCGTGCTTTTGGTCGAGCAGACCGCCCATTGGGGTGGCCGTGCGGTCGTCGACGGCGCCGAAATCGGCGGCAAACCGGCCGAGGACTGGGTCGCGGAAACCGTGGCCGAGCTGGCCGCGATGGACAATGTCACGATCCGCGCGCGCACGATGGGTGCGGGCGTTTACGACCACGGCTTTATCCTTGCCTACGAACGTCTGACCGACCACAACCCCGAGACCTCGGGGCCCCGCCACCGCCTGTGGCGCGTGCGGGCCAAGCAGACGATCAGCGCAACCGGCGCGATCGAACGGCCTTTGTCCTTTGCGGGCAACGACATCCCCGGCGTGATGCTGGCGGGTGCGGTGCGCGACTATCTGGTCAACTGGGGTGTCTCGATCGGGGACCGGACCGTGGTTGTCACCAACAACGATGACGCCTACCGCACGGCGATTGCCCTGCATCGGGCCGGCCTGCGGGTTCCCGCGATCCTTGACGCCCGTGCGTCGGGCGGCGGGGCTCTGGCCGACGAAGCCCGCGCGGCGGGGATCCGCGTCGAAGCGGGCCGCGCCATCGCAAAGGTCAAAGGCGGCAAGCGCGTCGAAGCGGTCGAGGTCTGCCTGCAGGCGGGCGAAGGCGCGGTTCTGGAAACCATCCCCTGCGACGCGGTCGCGATGTCGGGCGGCTGGTCGCCGGTCGTTCACCTGTGGTCGCACTGCGGCGGAAAACTGCTGTGGGATACCGAACTGGCGATGTTCCGCCCCGACCCCGCTAGGGCCCCGACGGGTTCCGACGGCTTGGGCTTTGTCGCTGCCGCAGGCACGGCGAACGGACACCTCGGCACCTCGGCCGTGTTGGCCGACGCCCAGTCCGCTGGCCGCGCCGCCGCGAAAGCCACCGGCGCCAAGCCGAAAACCGGCAAGGCCCCCCAGAGCAACGACGCCGACGAGGCCCCGATCGAGCCGGTCTGGCTGATGCCCCAAGGCGCGGGCGATGCGCTGCGGATGAAGGCGTGGCTGGACTATCAGAACGACGTCAAGGTATCAGACGTCCAGCTGGCGGCCCGCGAAGGCTATGAAAGCGTGGAGCACGCCAAGCGCTACACCACGCTGGGCATGGCGACCGATCAGGGTAAGCTGAGCAATATCAACGGTCTGGCGGTTCTTTCCGGCGCTCTGGATCAGGCGATTCCGGTGACCGGCACCACCACCTTCCGCCCCCCCTATACCCCCATTTCGATGGGCGCGATTGGCGGCTCTGCCCGTGACGGACTGTTCCAGCCCATCCGCAAGACGCCGATTTATGGCTATCACGTCGACCAGAATGCGGACTTTGAGCCGGTCGGCCACTGGCGCCGCCCCTACACCTATCCCCGCTCGGCCGAGACCGTACATGACGCGGTGAACCGAGAGGTCGTGAACACCCGCGCCAACATCGGGCTGCTGGATGCATCGACCCTTGGCAAGCTGATCGTCAAAGGTCCGGACGCTGGCCGGTTCCTTGATATGATGTACACCAACATGATGTCGAACCTTGCCATCGGGAAATGCCGCTATGGGCTGATGTGTTCGGAGAACGGGTTCCTCAGCGACGACGGCGTGGTTGCGCGGATCGACGAAGATACGTGGCTTTGCCACACCACCACCGGCGGCGCGGACCGCATCCATGCGTGGATGGAGGATTGGCTCCAGTGCGAATGGTGGGACTGGAAAGTCTATGTCGCCAACGTGACCGAGCAATACGCTCAGGTCGCCGTCGTCGGTCCCAAGGCACGTAAGCTGTTGGAAAAGCTGGGCGGTATGGATGTGTCCAAGGAAACGCTGCCCTTCATGCAGTGGGCCGATGGCACGCTTGGCGGTTTCCCTGTTCGGGTCTACCGGATCAGCTTTTCGGGCGAACTTAGCTATGAAATCGCGGTTCCGGCCAGCCTTGGCCGCGCCTTCTGGGACCGTCTGGTCGCGGACGGAGAGGAATTCGGCCTGATGCCCTATGGCACCGAATGTCTGCACATCCTGCGGGCGGAAAAGGGCTTTATCATGATCGGGGACGAAACCGACGGCACCGTGATCCCGCAGGATCTGGGGCTGAACTGGGCGATCTCGAAGAAAAAGGACGACTATCTGGGCAAACGCGCGCAAGAGCGCGAGCATATGGTCGATCCGAAGCGCTGGAAACTGGTCGGGCTAGAGACTCTGGACGGCTCGGTGATACCGGACGGAGCCTATGCGGTGGCCGCCGGCAAAAACGCCAATGGCCAGCGCAACACCGAAGGGCGCGTGACCTCGACCTATTATTCGGCCACGCTGAAGCGCGGGATCGCCATGGGGCTGATCCTGAACGGCCCCGACCGGATGGGCGACGTGGTAGAATTTCCAAAGGTCGATGGGACGTCGGTCAAGGCAAAGATCGTGGATCAGGTGTTCTACGACAAGGCAGGGGAGAAGCAGGATGTCTGAACCCGTTAGCTTCTACAAAGGCCGCGTGGCCAAGGGCGACGTGACCGTGACCGACGCCGGTCTGCAGGGGATGATCACCCTGCGCGGCGATCTGTCGAATGCAAAGGTCAAGGCGGCCGTGAAAAAGGTCGCCAAAGTGGCAGTGCCCGCCCAACGCAAGGCCGAGGTCACGGACGGACGAGGCGCCGCTTGGATGTCGCCGGACGAACTGCTGATCCTTGTTCCATATGCCGAAGCAGAGGCCGCCGCCGCCGACCTGTCCGCCGCGCTAGCGGGGCAGCACCATCTGGCCGTGAACGTGTCCGACGCCCGTGCCTATATCCGCGTAGAGGGGCAGGGCGCCCGCGAAGTTCTGGCCAAGAACGCGCCGGTCGATCTGTCGCCTGCCGCTTTCGCCGCCAAAGACTTCCGCCGCACCCGCATGGGCCAAGCCGCCGCCGCCCTCTGGCTGGACGACACCGGCGCGTTCCACGTCGTCTGTTTCCGGTCCGTCGGGGACTACCTGTTCGACCTGCTCGCGCAGTCCGCAAAGGATGGTCCTGTCGGGGTGTTTTGAGGGGAAAGCCACCAACAACGCCCCCGTCGGGGGGGCATTGGATCTTTTGCCAAAGTGCTGCGTCACCTTGACGACGTATCGGCCCGTCCTTGTCGCATCGCCAGCCGCGGTGCGCGACATTTCGTTTTAGGATCGTCTCTGGGCGCGAAGGCGTCGCATCCTGCCAGCAGAACCCTTTGACAGCCTTCTGTCACGTATGGTTGCCCTTGAACGCGAATCCCTAACCTGCACGGATTCGATCAGCGGGCGGTTTGGCGTTGCAGTGCTAAGGCATCGGAGAAGGTTTGTCATGGCCCAGTTTATTGAAAACATCCCGGCGATGGATGCGCTGCGTCGTGCGGGCGGAAATTCATTGCGCAAGTACCCGTGACCAGAAAAGGATGGCGACCGGCTCTATCCGCTCGCGTCCCCAGTCAGTCGTCCAAGTTTCGAGATCGGGCCCGACGACACGATCTTTGCAATCGGGTCCTGCTTTGCCCGAAATGTCGAACGGGCGGTGGAAAGCGCGGGAAAACGGGTCCTGAGCCGAGAGTTCGACCTAGGCGCCATTGGTGAAACGTTAGGCGACGCGGCGAATTTCTTTCACAGGTATTCAATTCATTCGGTCATCAACGATGTCCGGTGGGGGCTGGAAAGAGACACCTTTCCCGGCGAAAGAATGTTGTATCCCTTGGGTCAGGATCGCTTCAGCGATCTCCAGTTGGGCTGGTCCAACCTAGAAGCGCCGCTGGAAGAAATTCTGCAATTCAGACAACGGTATCTGGATGCTGTGGCTCAGGTCGCGACCGCCGATGTCGTCATTCTGACGTTGGGCTATGTCGAAACATGGTTCGACAAGGAATTGAACCTCTATCTGAATAGTGCTCCGTCCGCCGCCTTGATAAAACGGTCGCCCGACAGGTTCGAGTACCGGGTCCTAAGCTATTCCGACATCCTCGATGGTTTGAACCAGCTTTACGACCTGCTCCTGAAGCACCGAAAGAAGCCTTTGAAATTCCTTGTGACCGTTTCTCCGGTGCCGTTGCTGACCACATTCCGCGATATGGATGTCTTGGTTGCGAATGCCTATTCCAAGTCGGCCCGATAGCCGATTTGTGTCCGCTGTCTGGGGTCGCTTCCGGCGGGCTAAGATGTCTCGCTCTTTACGGTGGTGATAGGCGTAAGCTATCCTGCAGCTAGCAGGCAAAAAGGAAAGCGCCGCAGACGGCGCGGAATGGGGCATATGCAATCGTTGGGCAAGGTCGTGCTTATGGCCTGCATGAAGAACGAAGGGCCGTTTATCCTCGAATGGATCGCCTATTACCTTTCGATCGGGGTCACGAAATTTGTCATCGTGACGAACGACTGCGACGACGGGACCGACCTGATCCTTGATCGGTTGGACGAAATGGGCATCGTCCGCCACCTGCCCAATCCAATCATGATCGAGAAGTTCAGCAAGCCGATCCAGACCATCGCCATCAAATACGCAAGCCTGCAAAAGGAAATCCGGACGGCTGACTGGCTGCTGATCGTCGACACGGACGAATTCCTGAACCTAAAACCCGGCGATGGAACGCTTGCCGATCTTGTTCGCAAGGCTGGCCATTTTGACGCGATGTCGTTCAATCAGGTGGTCTTTGGCAACGCCGGACTCGAGACTTTCGAAGACGTTCCGATCACCCAGCAGTTTTTCCAGCGTTTCAACTATGACGAAGTTAACCCCCGCCTTTATCCAATGATGTTCGGGATCAAGACGCTGGTTCGGAACAGGGACGACTTGTTTTCGCGCTTTACCAACCACCTGCCGCGGCTGCGCAAAGGCAAAGAGTCCGAAGTCGTCTGGCTGGATGGTTCGGGAAATCCCGTCCACGAGGACTTTCTAAAGCGTTCCAGCCGAAGCTACCCGGTGTATATGAAGCGCGAAAAAGATGCTGAATCCGAAAAGACCAAGCTAAGCCGCCACCGCTACGACGGCATCTGGAAGACCCACATGATGGGCTACGTGAACCATTATTCGTTGAAATCTCTGGAGTCGTTCATCGTCCAGAGCCTTCGCGGCGACGCGGTCAACCAAGAGGTCCGTCGTGATTTCGGCTATTGGCGCAGCTATGACCGGAACGACAAATTCGACGACTCGATCCTGCCCAAAGCAAAGCGGAGCCAAGTCATACTTGATGATTTGATGTCCGATAAGCTATTGGCGGCGCTGCATAAACAGGCCGTCTTGCGCCATCAGAAGGTCTACAAGAAGGTCAAAGGCAAACCCGCCATCAAGGCGTTAATCGACGAATGCCGAAAGGCGCAGGAGGATTTCCGCGCAGGCGGGCAAGACGAAGCGGTAAGTGGTTAAGCCGGCACGTACTTGCGATAGACAACGCCTTCGCGCTCTCCGATTGCGGCCAGTTCCTCGGCGATTTCGGCATCGGTCACGGGCGGCCAAGGTTCGGTGCCTTCGGGCAGGAAACCGGTCGCCATGAGGCCTTCGTACAAGGCAACCATATCCAGTTCACCCCAAGAACTCCGCCCCGGACGGCCGGCGCCGTTGGGAAGCCAGTCATCGGTAAGGCAGTTAATGGTATGGGCGTCCGCGCCGTAGAAAGCCTTGAGCTGGCTTTCGAAGATATTGTTCATGGCTGCCGACCTGCGCGCAATCACGCCGACCCTTTGCCCCGGGGTTCCGACATAGGCAAGCATGTGCATCGGCGAGCCATCCGGTGACACAATGCATTTTGCCGCGCGGTACTGGGCAATCTGATCTTGCTTGGACAGCTTTTGCGGGTGCACGACTTCGTATCCGGCTTTGACCAGATGCTCTTCCAGAATCTTTTCGGACAAAAAGCTGGCACGTGCTTTAGGCAGCGCAGAGCGGCTTACATAAATCCGTTCAGCCCCTTTGGGCTCGATCTTTTTTCCACCGTATTCACGCATATAGTCGCGGAATTCCTTGGTTGCGACTTCCCAGCCTTCACCGATGCCGATGCCCTGCCACGGGACGTATAGTTTTTCGACGCGGGTCGGATCGCGCAGCACCTTGATGTCGCAATCCATGCCAAGCGCCTTCATGATAGGTAGTTGAACCCGAAGCATGTTCTCGACGCCATCGCCGTTGACTTTCGGGATGAAGACGACGCCGTCGATCTTGTCCCGAAGCTGGCTCATGGCCCAGATCCGCGCCGACGAGTCCATCAGGAAATGACCGAAATGGCCAAACAGGACGCCCCCGAACATGTAGGTTCCTTTTAGGTCCACGATCTCTTCTGCGGGCGGAATGGCAGGTTCCGAGTTGAACGGGCCGTTGGGCCGGTAAGTGACCGCTGCTTCGACGAATTTGCCGTTTTCATCGAACACGCCAGAGGCCTGCACGGGTGAATTTCGTTCGTGTTTGGGTTTCGGAACCAAGAGCGCATTCGAATATTCTTCGATTTCGTTGCGCATGGCAAAGTCCATTGCGATCTTAGTAGCCATTCTACTCGTTCCTCAAATTTGCCTCGGGCGTCCGAACGCCTCTTTGTGGCAGACGATATGCTGGCCAGCGTTGCAATACAAGCAACCGAGATAGGCAGGTCACGGGAAGCCTAAGTGTTGTTTGCGCCATTGATGCGGGCCGCTTGGCGGACTAAGTTCCCCTCAAACGTCATCCAAGGAGACCGCCATGACCTTTCAACTCCCCGATCTGCCTTATGCCCACGATGCGCTTGCCGCTAAGGGCATGTCCAAGGAAACGCTCGAATACCACCACGACCTGCACCACAAGGCCTACGTCGACAACGGCAACAAGCTGATCGCCGGCACCGAGTGGGAGGGCAAGTCGCTCGAGCAGATCATCGTCGGCACCTACAACAAGACCGCCGTTGCGCAGAACGGGATCTTTAACAACATCAGCCAGCTTTGGAACCACAACCAGTTCTGGGAAATGATGGGCCCGGGCGTCAGCAAAATGCCGGGCGCTCTGGAAAAGGCGCTGGTTGAAAGCTTTGGCTCGGTGGCCGAGTTCAAGGCGCAGTTCTCTGCCGCCGGTGCCGGTCAGTTCGGCTCGGGCTGGGCATGGCTGGTCAAGGACAAGGACGGCAGCCTGAAGATCACCAAGACCGAGAACGGCGTGAACCCGCTGTGCTTCGGCCAGACCGCGCTGCTGGGCTGCGACGTGTGGGAACATTCCTACTACATCGACTTCCGCAACAAGCGTCCGGCCTATCTGACCAACTTCCTTGATAACCTCGTGGATTGGGAAAACGTCGCCGGTCGTATGTAAGCGGCGCCAAGAATTTCCGGAGCGATCCGGCAAGAGGGGGTCCGGCAGGCAACTGCCGGGCCCTTTTTTGTCCGCCGTGTGCCGCCCGATCCGCGCGGGCTGGCGGCCGTTGGACAGGGGCCAGACACAGGGGCCAGAACCAAGGGCCAGACGTTGCGGGCGTGACCCAATGCTTCGGAACCAGAAGGATTCGACATGACCGACGGGCAAAAGGGCGTTCTTGCAATGGTCTCGGCCTGTGTGGTCTGGGGTCTTTCGGGACTGTATTACGGCCAGCTTCGCCATGTGCCTCCGCTCGAGGTGCTGAGCTATCGCTGCCTGTGGTCCGCGGTGTTCTTTAGCCTTGTCCTGACGGTTCAGGGGCGGATCGGTTTGATCGGTGGCGTGTTGCGCCAGCCACGGCAGGTTGCGGTGGTGCTGATCGCTGCGGTGCTGATTTCGACCAACTGGTTCGGCTTCATCTTTGCGGTGACCTATGGCCACACGGTCGAGGCGTCGCTGGGCTACTACATCTTCCCGCTGGTCGCCGTGGTTCTGGGCCGCGTGGTTCTGGGCGAGTCCTTGACGCGCGTTCAATCCGGCGCGGTGGTGCTGGCGGGGGTAGGGGTGCTGGTTCTGGCGCTGGGACTGGGCACGCCGCCGTGGATTGCGCTGTTGCTGGCGGCGACCTTCGGAGCCTATGGGCTGGTGAAAAAGCGGTTGGACATGGGACCGGTCGTGTCCGTCACGGTCGAAGTGCTGTTGCTGTCGCCTCTCGCGCTGTTGTGGATCGGGTTTCGGGGCACAGGGGCAGGTGGCGGAAACGAACTCTGGACGCATCTGTTGCTGATGCTGTCGGGACCGCTGACAGCGGGGCCGCTGGTTCTGTTCGCCTTTGCCGCGCGGCGGGTGCGCCTGTCGACCGTGGGGCTCATCCAATACGTGAACCCCACGCTGCAATTCCTTGTTGCAACACTGATTTTTCTGGAACCCTTTACCCTTTGGCACGGGGTTGCCTTTGGTCTGATCTGGGTCGCCTTGGCGGTTTATTCCGCCGCGGCCATCCGTCAGGACAGGGCTGCGCGCAGGGTGGTTTCCAATGCCGCAACGTCCGGCACGGTCGAGATATAGGACAACAGCGACGCATCCGCGAAGCCTTCTGCCACGATGTGATCCAGCAGCGCCGAGAGCGGCCCCCAGTAACCGTCGACATCCACCAGAACGATGGGTTTATCGTGCAGACCCAACTGTCGCCACGTCAGCACCTCGAAGAATTCGTCCAGACTGCCTCCGCCACCGGGCAGCACCACGATCGCGTCGGCGTTCATGAACATCACCTTCTTGCGTTCGTGCATGGTTTCGGTGACGACAAAACTATCCAGATCGCGTTTGCCGACTTCCCAATCCAGCAAATGCGTCGGGATCACGCCGAATGTCTTGGCTCCGCCCGATTGGGCAGATGTCGCGACCAGCCCCATCAGGCCCACGTCGCCCGCCCCATAGACCAGCCTCCAGCCGTTTCGCGCAAGCATCGCGCCGGTGTCCTTGGCGGCCTTGGCATAGGACGGGCGCGCGCCAGAGCGTGAGCCGCAGTAAACGCAAACCGAGGGCGTATTGGCGGGCATGGGATTTCCTTCCGGCTGGACTGATCAGGGCTTTGACCGCTCATACCTGCGTTGCTATGGTCTCTCAACCGTGTTGGTGGGCGCGCTGCCAATTGCGCTCTGGGGAGAAGGACGGACAGTGAATTTCGGCTTGGGAACCGGCGCCATGCGCCTATTGTTAGGAGCAGGCGGCGCAATTGCTGCTATTGTTGTGACTTATGGTGTGGCGACGGTCCTGCGCGACAGCCCCAACCCTGAGGTTCCGGTCGAAGAAACCGCCGCCGCCCCCGCCGAGAGCCCCGAAGCCACTCCCGACACCACTCCCGACACCGCCCCCGAAGACTCTGCCGAAACCGCCGCCGCGGTGACCGACGACGAAGCGACGGATGCGCCCGCCGTTGGTGACGACGGCGCCGCCAGAACCGCCCCGACCTTTGACACCGTGCGGATCGAGGCAGACGGCACGTCCTTGGTCGCGGGCCGCGCATCGTCGGGCGCGCTGATTGCGATCCTGCTGGACGGCACCGTTGTCGCCGAAGCCACAGCCGATGCGACCGGAGCCTTTGTCGTCTTTCTGGACATACCGCCGTCGGACCAGCCTCGGGTTTTGACGTTGATCGAGGACCCCGAAGGCGCGGCGATTGCATCGGAACAGACCGTTCTGGTCGCCCCGACATCGGGGATCGCCGTCGCGTCGTCAGAGGCGGCACCAGAAACGGCACCAGATTTGGCGGCAGATTCTGCGGCAGACGCCGTGGTTGAACCATCTGCGGCAGAACCCGCCGAGGCGACCGACACAACCGCCTCGGCAGAGCCCATTGTCACGGCCTCTGCCGATGTAGGAGAGCCCGACATCGAAGTGACCGCCACGGACACCGCCGAAGACGCAGGCGAACCCGCAGCGATTGACGCATCCGTCGCGACCCCGACCGCAGAGCCTGCGGCGACAGGCGACGATGCCGACGCG
>JALQXR010000640.1 GCA_023263105.1 Marivivens sp.
GCCAATTCAGCGACCACATGAGAGGACGGAGGACGGCAGATGTGAAGGACCCAGGCATGTCGCACGGAACTGAGTCGATGCCAAGGAGTCGATGGTTTCTCCTGGACGGTTTCAGTTGCATGGCGTACATGCCGGGCACATCACCTCTCACCCTGATGTGCTCCCCGGCCGAACCTACATTACCTAATCATACGTAATGTTACGTTACATAAAAAACAAAACGTAATAGTACGCTAGCATTACGTGATAATACGTGATGTTACGTTACACAAAAAAACTAAACGTAATATTACGTAGCTTTTTCAACCTAACGTAATATCATGTAGAACGCGTTTAAGGGTAACTTTACGGAAGAATTCTTTAAGGTCAAAAATGATTCACATAATCTCGCTGAATGATTCATCCTCCACAGAATTCAAATTGGCGGTTGGTCTCAAACACCCACATGTGTGTGTGTGTGTGTGTGTGTGTGTGTGTGTGTGTGTGTGTGTGTGTGTGTGTGTGAGTGTGTGTGTGTG
>JALQXR010000641.1 GCA_023263105.1 Marivivens sp.
CGCTGTGCCCCCGAGGGCGCGACGCGGGTGGTGCGGATACGAGGCGGCGATGCGCCTTTGCTCGGGGACTGGGACTTGTCCACGGCGGAGCAGGCACAGTACGTCCTCTCTGCCAAAGAGGTGGCGACCACCACGCATGCTGCTTCGTCCTCCGACGTGTTTTCTTTCGCCACTCCGCACCCCAGCACCATCATCACCACCGACTCACTTGACGCGCAGGCGTACGGTCGACAGATACGGCAACCGCTGCGTCGGAATGCATTCGGACGCATCGAATGCAGTGGTGACGTTAATAGCCGCACCGGTGGTGGTGGTGGTGGTGGTGGTGGTGGTGGTGGTGGTGGTGGTGGTGGTAGCACTGGCCCTATCGATATTACCGAGTTACCGATGCCACCTTTTCGTAAACGCAAAGAGCCGGGGACGTGAAGGCGTTGCAATATACCACCGTAGTCACACCGACCCCGTGTCTCCGCACGAACCGTTTGTCCTAAATTTAAAAAAATTCAAATTTACCAAT
>JALQXR010000642.1 GCA_023263105.1 Marivivens sp.
GTTTTGCTATTTGAAAATGAAATTTTACGCTTTGATGGTGGAGTTTTGCGCTTTGATTGTGCAGTTTTGCTATTTGATGGTGCGGTTTTGCGATTTGATGGTGCAGTTTTGCGCTTTGATGGTGAAGTTTCGCTTTGATGGTTCCGTTTTGCTTTTTGCTTCTGAAGTTTTGCGCTTTGATGGTGCAGTTTTGCTTTTTGATTGTGAAATTTTGCTATTTGATGGTGCAGTTTAGCGCTTTGAATGTGAAGTTTTGCTATTCGACGGTGGGGTTTTGCGCGTTGATGGTGCAGTTTTACGCTTTGATTGCAAAAGTTTGCGCTTTGATGGTGCAGTTTTGCTGTTTGAATGTGAAGTTTTGCTATTTGAGGGTGCATGTTTTTTTAATTTTGATGTTAAAGTTTTGCGTTTTGATGGTGCAGTGTTGCGCTTTGATTGCGAAGTTTTGCGCTTTGGTGATGCAGTTTTGTGTTTTGGTGATGAAGTTTTGCTATTTGATAATGCAGCTTTGCTATTT
>JALQXR010000644.1 GCA_023263105.1 Marivivens sp.
TGGATATGTGTGTGTTTTCTTTCCTTTTCCCCATTTCCCTCCCCCACAATGTGTGTGTCGTGCCACCTCGTCGTAGATGGCCTCGTAGACGTTCCCGTCGTACCGGCCCAGCGTGGACTTGAGGACCTGCACAGGGAAAGACCTAGGGTTACTTTGTGTTTGTTGGGTGGTGGTGGTGGTGGTGGTGGTGGTGGTGGTGTGTGTGTGCATGTGTGTGTGTGCGTGCTTGTGTGGCGGGGCTACCTCGTCTGTAGTGCCGAGGGCGTCCACGAGACCCACGGCGTCGGGGCGGATCTGGGGGATTTTACACGGATATTTTGGATATCGCATGGGTTGATATTATGCTCTTAGTCGCCATGTTTTGGGTGGGGCTGATGTTGTTACGCCGGGTGCTGTTATATGGGTGGCGAGGACGGGTGGAATTATAATGTGGGCTATACAGAGGCTGTGGCCGTTCGTAGTTTCTAGGTGCTGTGCGGGCTAATGTGTGTGTGTGTTCGTCGACGCATGTGGGTT
>JALQXR010000645.1 GCA_023263105.1 Marivivens sp.
ACACCAGTCACTGTTCCCCTACTGAACACGCCAGCAACGCTCCGGTGCGAGAGGAGGGTGCGGAACCGACCCGCTGAAGGCCAGGACGGTGGAAGCGGCGGAGAGCTGCGCGTTCGAAACATCGTGTGGGCCTTCTTAAACCCCAGGTAGGCGCAGTTCGTGGGTTTGTAGGTTTGTGGCTGTGTCTATGCGTGGCGCGGGTGTTTTTCGCGTGTTGGTGTGCCCTACCTGTTTGACGAGGTGGAAAAGGAGCTGGGCGAAGAAGCCGGCGCTGGCGTGTGAATAGTCGGCGAAGGCGTGCAGACTCTGGCACACACTGCGGGAGTGTTGGAGTTGGTGGGTGGTTGGTGTCGCGGCCGCGTCAGGTCTACGCTGTTCTGTGTGTTTGTGTGTGTGTGTGTGTGTGTGTGAAGGAGGGTGGGGTGACGCGTACTCCATGAGCAAGGCCTCGAAGGCCTCGTCGCGCATGCAGAACAACGTGCACACCTTTAGTTGCGGCCATTGGTATGATAATGA
>JALQXR010000646.1 GCA_023263105.1 Marivivens sp.
AATAGCAGAACTGCACAATCAAAGCACAGAATTTGACCATCAAAACGCAAAACTACACCATCAAAACGCAAAACTTTGTTTTCAAATCACAAAACTGCATCATCGAAGAACAAAACTTAGCAATCAAAGCGCAACACTGCACCATCAAAACGCAAAACGGCATTATTAAAAATTAAAAAAAAAACTGCACCCTCCTAGCGCAAAACTTAACATCCAAAACGCAAAAACTTCACCATCAAAGCGCAAAACGTTGCAATCAAATTGTAAAACTGCAAAATCAAACAGCAAAACTCAACAGTCAAATAGCAAAACTTCATCATCGAAGCGCAAAACTGCACCATCATAGCTTAAAACTTCACAATCAAAACGCAAAATTGCACAATCAAAGCGCAAAACTTCACAATCAAAACATTAACGGCACCATCAAACAGCAAAACTGCAACATCAAATAGCAAAACTGCACCATCAAAGCGCAACACCGCTCCATCAGAGCGCAAAACTGCAAAATCAAAGC
>JALQXR010000647.1 GCA_023263105.1 Marivivens sp.
GCTTGGGTGGGTGGGGGGTGGCAATCGAGCAAAACAAACGGGTTGGGGGGGGGGTAGCCAAAAAGTCGAAAATGGGTAGGTGGGCTAGTGATAGTGGTTGTGGTGGTGGTGGTGGTGGTGGTGGTGGTGGTGGTGGTGGTGGTGGTGGTGGTAGGACATGAAGAAGAAGGAAGTAATAACCCTAAATCCCTAACGCTAAGCCGTGTCACCGGTGGTGACATCGGTATGGAGGAGGAATGAAGAGGTCATGGATGAACATGGCATGCAAAACTAAGTCCTAAGTGGCACCCTAAGTAACCCTAATAACCCTAATTGGGCCTAAGAATCCCGAAGACCTCCTTGGAGGACCACCCGGGTAATCGAATTACAAAAGTCCCGAAGACCTCTCCGGAGGACCACCCGGGCACTTAATAAATAACCCCGAAGACCTCATAAGAGGACCACCCGGGATAAAAATCAACAAAGACCCGAAGACCTCTCCGGAGGACCACCCGGGCACCTAGGTT
>JALQXR010000648.1 GCA_023263105.1 Marivivens sp.
GGGCCCCCCCCCCTTTTTTCTCGAAAAAAAAGCCTCCCAGTTCGTGGGGTGAAACCCCCCCAGGATGACAATTTGTCTCCAAAGAATGTGAAAGTACAGGGTGTGGGAAACACGGCTAGCCGCGGGGGTGGGCCCCCACTCCTTTTTATGGAAACAATAGGGCGATAGTTAGTGTACACTGGGGGGGAAGAACAGTATTTTCCACTGCGAGGGGTGGCCACCCCGAAGAAAATTTTCTTCATCCTGGTTATGCCCAGGGGAAATTCACTGAACTTTGTGTGGGAACAATTCGTTTTGGAAAAGGGTGAATGTGTCGTGGGTGGGAAGCCTAGCCAGCTGCTGGGGTGCCCCCCCCCCCCCTTTTCTGGAGGCAGCAGCATGTGTGTGTGTGTGTGTGTGTGTGTGTGTGTGTGTGCGCAGCCCAATAGTTCCGGGGTGCTGGGCAGGTTTATGTCGTTTTTCCCAGGGGGGGGGGTGGGTCGTGCAGGGCGAGGTGCCCAGAGTGGGGGGTGA
>JALQXR010000649.1 GCA_023263105.1 Marivivens sp.
AGAGTGCGGGATACGCACCGTGAGCGTAGCACCACGTGGGTCACGCGCCGTGAGCGTAGCACCCTGCGGGGGGAGGCCGTGCGGGACCATCGTACGTACAGCAAGACGCGGCACGCCCCGAACGACCCCCCGCTGCTCTTTGCTGGCTACCGGGACAGTGGTCACGACGGGCACGGGCCGCGGGATGGTGGCGCTGGGTCCTCCAGCAGGGACCCGCCGCTGCTGTTCGCCGACCACCCGGGCGATGACGACGACGAACACGCGGAGGCGGGCTGTTCTGCCCGGCACCACCACCACCACCACCACCACCACCACCACCACCACCACCGGCAGCCCCAGCAGCCCCGTGACACGGCGTTCTACGGGGAGCGAGGCGGCTACGACGACGACCGTCCCCGCCGCCACGACGATGGTTACCGCGGCTGCGACCGCCATCACGTGTACCAGTACCGGGGTGACGCGGAGGGGGAGGGGAGGTGGAGCGAGCGCGGCCTTTTGCGCCGGTCCTGTGAC
>JALQXR010000064.1 GCA_023263105.1 Marivivens sp.
AGAGGGCGCGGGGACTTCGACCGTGACTTTGTCGGTTTCCAGTTCGCACAGCATTTCATCTGCAGCCACGGCGTCGCCGGGCTTTTTGAACCATGTCGCGACAGTTGCTTCGGTGACGCTTTCGCCCAGAGTGGGGACGCGGACTTCGATGCTCATGGGTTTCTTTCCTTCGCCAATTATTTCTGGATGGTCAGCGCATCGTTAACGAGCGCTTCCTGTTGTGCTTTGTGCTGCGACGCGAGGCCGGTTGCCGGTGAGGCAGAGGCCGGTCGGCCAGCGTAGGTCGGACGTTTGTTCTTTGCGCCGATGCGGGTCAGTACCCATTCGATGTTCGGCTCGATAAAGGTCCAAGCGCCCTGGTTCTTCGGCTCTTCCTGACACCAGACGATTTCGGCGTCCTTGAAACGCTCCAGTTCCTTGACCATCGACATGGCAGGGAACGGATAGAACTGTTCGATCCGCATCAGGTAGATGTCGTCGATGCCGCGCGCGTCGCGCTCTTCGAGCAGGTCGAAGTAGACTTTGCCAGAACACAGAACCACGCGCTTGATCTTGTCGTCGGACTGCAGCTGGGTGTCAGAGTGGCCCTTTTGCGCATCGTCCCAAAGGACGCGGTGGAAGGACGAGCCGGTGGTGAAATCCGCAGCGTCCGAAACAGCGAGCTTGTGGCGCAGCAGCGATTTCGGCGTCATCAGGATCAGCGGTTTGCGGTAGGTGCGGTGCAGCTGGCGGCGCAGCACGTGGAAATAGTTCGCAGGCGTCGTGCAGTTCGCCACGATCCAGTTGTCGCCACCGCATTGCTGCAAGAAACGCTCTAGTCGGGCCGAGGAGTGTTCGGGTCCCTGACCTTCGAAGCCGTGGGGCAGCAGGACGGTCAAGCCGGACATCCGGAGCCATTTGGATTCGCCCGACGAGATGAACTGGTCGAACATGATCTGCGCACCATTGGCGAAATCGCCAAACTGGGCTTCCCACATGGTGAGGGTGTTCGGTTCCGACAGCGAATAGCCGTATTCAAAGCCGAGCACCGCGTATTCCGACAGCATCGAGTCGATGACTTCGTATTGGGCCTGACCTTCGCGGATGTGGTTGAGCGGATAGTAACGCTCTTCGGTGTCCTGATTGACGAAGGCGGAATGGCGCTGCGAGAACGTCCCGCGCGTGGCGTCCTGACCAGACAGGCGGACAGGATAGCCTTCCAGCATGAGCGAGCCAAAGGCGAGGGCTTCGGCAGTTGCCCAGTCAAAATTGGTGCCGCTTTCGAACATGCCGCGCTTGGTTTCCAAAAGCCGGTCCACGGTGCGGTGGATCGGGAACCCTTCGGTTGCGGTGGTCAGAGCGCGGCCGATTTCGGCCAATGTCTTTTCCTTGATCGCGGTCTTGCCGCGCTGGTACTTGGACTGCTTCTGGCGGTCGAGGTGCGACCAGCGGCCATCCAGCCAGTCGGCTTTGTTCGGCTTGAACGACTTGGCGTCTTCGAATTCTTCGTTCAGGCGCGCCTGAAAGGCGGCCTTCATGTCTTCGATTTCGCCTTCGGGGATCAGGCCGTCCTTGACCAGCCGCTCGGTGTACAGCGTCAGGGTCGTTTTGTGGGTCTTGATCTTTTTGTACATGATCGGGTTCGTGAACATCGGCTCGTCGCCTTCGTTGTGCCCGAAGCGGCGGTAGCAGAAGATGTCCAGAACAACGTCTTTGTGGAACTTCTGGCGGAACTCGGTTGCGACACGCGCGGCGTGGACCACGGCCTCGGGGTCGTCACCATTCACGTGGAAAATCGGCGCTTCGACCATCAGCGCGATGTCGGTCGGATAGGGCGACGACCGCGAAAAGTGCGGCGCGGTGGTAAAGCCGATCTGGTTGTTGACGACGATGTGGATCGTGCCGCCGGTCTTGTGGCCGACCAGCCCCGACAGGCCGAAACATTCCGCGACAACGCCTTGACCCGCAAAGGCGGCGTCGCCGTGCAAGAGGATCGGCAGGACGGTGGTCCGTTCTTTGTCCGTGCGCTGGAACTGCTTTGCGCGGACCTTGCCCAGAACCACGGGGTTCACGGCCTCTAGGTGCGACGGGTTGGCGGTCAGCGACAGGTGGACGGTGTTGCCGTCGAATTCACGGTCCGACGACGCGCCGAGGTGGTATTTTACGTCACCCGAGCCATCTACGTCGTCGGGTTTGTAGCTGCCGCCCTGAAATTCGTTAAAGATCGCGCGATAGGGCTTGCCCATCACATTGGCCAGCACAGACAGGCGACCACGGTGCGGCATGCCGATGACGATTTCCTTTAGGCCCAGCTGTCCGCCACGCTTGATGATCTGTTCCATCGCGGGGATCAGAGCTTCGCCGCCGTCCAGACCAAAGCGCTTGGTGCCCATGAACTTTACGTGGCAGAATTTTTCAAAGCCCTCGGCCTCGACCAGCTTGTTCAGGATCGCCTTGCGGCCATTCTGGGTAAAGGTGATTTCCTTGCCGTAGCCTTCGATCCGTTCCTTCAGCCATGCGGACTGTTCGGGGTCGGAAATGTGCATGTATTGCAGGGCAAAAGTGCCGCAATAGGTGCGCTGCACGATCTCGAGGATCTGGCGCATCGTGGCGATTTCCAAGCCCAGCACATTGTCGATAAAGATCGGGCGGTCCATGTCGGCTTCGGCGAAGCCGTAGGCGCGGGGGTCCAGCTCGGGATGCTTTGTCTTGTCGCGCATGTTCAGCGGATCAAGGTCTGCGATCAGGTGCCCGCGGATACGGTAAGCGCGGATCAGCATCAGGGCGCGGATCGAATCCAGCACCGCCAGCCGCACCTGAGCGTCGGACATATCGACGCCTTTTTCAGCGGCTTTCGCTTTGATTTTCTCACCGGCCGCCTTGGGTTCGGCTGGCCACTGGCCGTCCAGTGCGGCGGTCAGTTCGTCGGTCGGCATCGGCGGCCAATCGGCGCGCATCCACGACGGGCCCGCGGCTTCGGCGCGCGCGTCGGTCGGGGCATCGCCAAGTTGCCGGAAGAACTCGCGCCAGCTTTCGTCAACCGAGCTGGGGTTGTCGGCGTACCGTGCGTGCAACTGTTCGACGTAGTCCGCATTGTGCCCCTGAAGGAAAGAGGATGCGTGAAAGACGTCGTTCGAAGATTGATCGGTCATTGGTCTAAGCCTTTGTCGATGGCGATATTTGGTGGGCGCCAGACGCCACGAAACCGGCGCTGGGCCGGTCAAAGTCGTGGGTGATTGATGTCAATTGGTGCATCGTTCGTCTGCGTTTCTAGGGTTGTTGTAGCCGTTCAAGGCGGTAGCTGTCGGTCAGAGGCGTCCGCTGCGGATCCGAGGTCAGGCGCCCCCACATGCTGAACATCTGGTAGGTCACATCGGGGTCAAAGCGCATCGCGGATTCGTCGAAGCGGAGTCCGATCGACTCGATCTCGGGCAGGGTTTCGGGGGGGCCGTAGGTCGCCCAGTACTGTTCGATATCGGTCGATTCCGGTCCGGCAAAGTAGCAGCCCAGATGTTCGCCTCCTTCGGCGGTGGTGGCGAGCGACACGGCAAGGATCGCGCCATCCCGCGTCCAAAGAGTGACCTGTCCGGTTTCAAGCATCGCGGCAAAGTTTCCGGCAAGCTGATCGGCCGCAGCGAACCGCGCCTCCAGATCGTCCATGCCGCCGGTGAAGGAAATCACGATGCTGCGGGCAAAGTCGACCAAGGGAACCGTCGACGGGTCGGTCACGCTCTGCCAGAGGTAAGCAGGCAGTTGTTCCAGCTTTTCAGGGCCGGTCGTCAGGGGATCCGAACAGAGTTCCACCGCGTCCTGCAACGCACCGGCGGATGCAGATGTGGACACGATTGTTGCGAAGATTGCAGCGGAAAGTCTGTTCAGCATTTGGCTACCCCTAACTGGTTCTTGTTGTCGTCCTTGTTACTGGCCCTTGATCGCCTTCATGACGGCTTCGCCCAGCGTTGCGGGGCTGTCGGCGACGACGATGCCAGCCTTTTTCATGGCTTCGATCTTCGATTCCGCGTCGCCTTTGCCACCGGCGACGATTGCGCCGGCGTGGCCCATGCGGCGACCCGGAGGAGCGGTGCGGCCAGCGATAAAGCCGGCGACCGGCTTCCAGCGGCCCTTTTTCTTCTGTTCGGCAAGGAATTCAGCGGCTTCTTCTTCGGCGCTGCCGCCGATTTCGCCGATCATGATCATCGACGTGGTTTCCGGATCATCAAGGAACATGTCCAGCACGTCGATATGTTCGGTGCCCTTGATCGGGTCGCCGCCGATGCCGACGGCGGTCGACTGGCCCAGACCCATGTCCGAGGTCTGCTTGACCGCTTCGTAGGTCAGGGTGCCGGACCGCGATACGACGCCGACCGAGCCACGCTTGTGGATATGGCCGGGCATGATGCCGATCTTGCAGGCGTCGGGCGTGATGATGCCGGGGCAGTTCGGGCCGATCAGGCGGCTCTTGCTGTCTTCCAGCGCGCGCTTGACCTTCATCATGTCAAGAACGGGGATGCCCTCGGTGATGCAGACGATCAGCTCCATCTGGGCGTCGATGGCCTCAAGGATCGAGTCGGCGGCGAACGGCGGCGGGACATAGATCACGCTGGCGTTGGCTTCGGTCTTTGCCTTGGCTTCGTGGACAGAGTTGAACACGGGCAGGCCAAGATGGTCCTGACCCCCTTTGCCGGGAGTGACGCCGCCGACCATCTTGGTGCCGTAGGCGATGGCCTGTTCAGAGTGGAACGTCCCCTGCGAGCCGGTGAAGCCCTGGCAGATGACGCGGGTCTTTTCGTTGACGAGAATGGCCATGGATTATGTCCTTGCTGTCTTGTTTATGCACTGTGGCAATCGTTGACCGGGACTGCGGCACGCTGGCCTGCCCGGTGATGACGGTTCGCGCGGGCAACGGAGGTGCCGCCAGCGCGATGTGAGGTGTTCCGGCTCATACGCCGCGTTCCCGGATTTCGAATTCGTGCATCCATTTGCCGAACCGCGCATGGACGCTGTGGTCATAGTCGAACCGGCGGTCCCCGCGACGGACAAATATGTCATTCACGATCCGCCGCAGCGACCGGCTGATCTGGATGGTCTCGCCACGGTTCTCGGTCAGCACGCGGACCTCGCAGTCGTAAACCGCGTCAGGGGCCGAGACCTCGAACTCCATATCGTAGCCAAGAGCCGTGCGACGGCGGCCTTCGACCGAGCCGTCGGCCTTGCGCAGGATACGAAAGCCCAAAGCGCGCGCCACGTCGGCGGCTGCTTCCGCATCGCCGGCGGTGTCGACGCAGGCGTCATCGAAAGACCAGATCGCCTCTTCGACTTCGAAGGGGACGGGACGATTTTCCGTGGTGGTCGAGCCGGGCACAGCAGGCGCCGCCGCCGAAGCGGCATTGCCGGGGGCAGCCACGGGCGCGGTTTCGGGCACACAAGCCGCCGCGCCCAGCAGCAGAGCCACCGGAAGAGCAATCTGTAGTGCCGATTTGAAACCGCGCGCCATGGCGTTTATCCCTTTACTGCTTTCACGATCTTCTGGGCCGCGTCGCTGAGGTTGTCGCCCGCGATGACGTTAAGACCGGATGCGTTGATGATCTCTTTGCCCTTTTCGACGTTCGTGCCTTCGAGCCGGACAACCAGCGGCACCTTCAGGCCCACTTCCTTGACCGCAGCGATCACGCCCTCTGCGATCACGTCGCAGCGCATGATGCCGCCAAAGATGTTGACCAGAATGCCTTTGACGTTCGGGTCCGAGGTGATGATCTTGAACGCCGCGGTGACCTTTTCCTTGCTGGCGCCGCCGCCGACGTCGAGGAAGTTGGCGGGGAACATGCCATTGAGCTTGATGATGTCCATCGTCGCCATGGCAAGGCCGGCGCCGTTGACCATGCAGCCGATTTCACCGTCGAGAGCGATGTAGTTCAGGTCGAATTTCGACGCGGCGAGTTCCTTGGGGTCCTCTTCCGTTTCGTCGCGCAGGGCGGCGATGTCGGGGTGGCGATAGATCGCGTTGCCGTCAAAGCCCATCTTCGCGTCAAGGCACTTGAGGTCGCCTTTGTCGGTGACGATCAGCGGGTTGATCTCGAGCATCTCCATGTCTTTGTCGGTGAAGAGCTTATAGAGAATGCCCATCAACTGGACGCATTGTTTGATCTGCGCGCCTTCCAGCCCGAGCGAGAATGCAATGCGGCGGCCATGGAACGGCTGGTAGCCGGTGGCCGGATCGACAGAAAAGGACAGGATCTTTTCGGGGGTGGAATGTGCCACCTCTTCGATGTCCATGCCGCCTTCGGTCGAGGCAACGAACGACACGCGGCTGGTCTGGCGGTCGACAAGCAACGCCAGATACAGTTCGCGGCTGATGCCCGAGCCGTCTTCGATGTAGATGCGGTTGACTTGCTTGCCAGCGGCGCCGGTCTGTTTGGTCACCAGCGTCCGGCCCAGCATCCGCTTGGCTTCCTGCGCGGCTTCCTCAACCGATTTGGCAAGGCGAACGCCGCCCTTTTCACCGGCGTCGGCTTCTTTGAAGGACCCTTTTCCGCGACCGCCGGCATGGATCTGGGCCTTTACCACCCAAAGCGGGCCGTCCAGTTCGCCCGCCGCCGTCTTCGCGTCTTCGGCTTTCATCACTGGGCGTCCATCGGACACCGGCGCGCCGTAAGAGCGCAGCAGTGCTTTGGCCTGATATTCGTGGATGTTCATTGATACGTCCCTCGCAAGGCTTTGATTTCTTCCTCCAAAGCACAGGTTGCTAACGCACAGAACGTAAATTTTTGATGATTGCGGTAAATTCCGACATTTGTGATCACACCTTGAAAAAGTGTGATCACAAAATCGGGGGCGCGGGGCGGCGGGCCGTCGCTGCGCGAATCTGGGGGCGTGGCCGGTCCGCTACTTTGCCGCGCCGGTGACGATACTTAGACACAGGTCCGTTGCACGAGCCATGTCCTGCACCGAAATCCACTCTTGCGGGCCATGGATATTCTGCATTCCGGTAAAGAGATTGGGGCAGGGGATTCCCATCTCTGTCAGGCGCGAGCCGTCGGTGCCGCCGCGGATCGGCACGGACACCGGTTCGATCCCCAGTTTCCGCGCCGCGTCGCGGGCAAGCTCGACCGGTGTCATGTCCTTTTCGAGCCAATAGCGCATGTTGCGGTACTGCGGCTTGATGGTGCAGGTGATTTCGGCGCGCGGCTCGGTTGCGGCCACGGCGTCGCAGACCTGACGCAACAACGCGCCCTTGGCCTCCAACCCATCGAGTTCAAAGTCCCGCAGGATGAACTTTAGCTTCATTTCGGACGAGCCGCCGGTCATTTCGACCGCATGGATAAACCCGTCGCGCTCGTCGGTGGTTTCGGGGGTCATGGTGGCTTGGGGCAGGGTGGCGACGATCTTGGAGGCAAGATGGATCGCATTCACCATCTTGTCTTTCGCCAATCCGGGGTGGATCGACACGCCTTTGACCAGCACCACGGCACCGTCGGCGGAAAAGCTTTCGTATTCGATCTCGCCCAAGGCGCCGCCGTCGAACGTGTAGGCAAAGTCGGCGCGCAGGTCCTTTGGCAGCCGCTTGTCCACGCCGCGTCCGATTTCTTCGTCGGGGGTGAATGCCACGCGGATCGTCGGGCGCGGGGTCGAGGGCGATTCCAGAAGGTGCCGCGCCGCCGTCATGATGATCGCAACGCCCGCTTTGTCGTCGGCACCCAAAAGCGTGGTGCCAGAGGCGGTGATCAGGTCGTCCCCGACCTTTTCCAGCAGATATGGGTTGTCTTCGGGCGACAGGGTCAGGTCCGGATCGTCGGGAAAGGTGATGGTCCCGCCGTTATAGCCTTTGATCACCCGAGGCTTCACGCCGGTCGCGTTGAATTGCGGGGCGGTGTCGACGTGGGCAAGGAAGCCGATGGTCGGGCCGTCGGTATTGCCGGGGATGGTGGCCAGAACCGTGCCATAGTCCGTTACCTCGACGTCGGCGGCGCCCATCTCGGTCAATTCGCGCTGCAGCAGGTGCAGCATGTCGAACTGGATCTTTGTGGACGGGGCCGAGGGCGAATCTTCGTCGCTTTGGCTGTCGACCGCGGCGTAGCGGACCAGACGATCCTGAAGCTCGGCGTTGAAAGCGGACATTTTGGTCTCCATTCTGTTTGTCCAGATCAAGCGGCGGGCAGGGCCAAAGGTCAACCCGTGTTCGCGGGCAGGCGGGCGAACGCATGGGTCCCGAACGCATGGGTCCCGAACGCAAAAGGCCGGATGTTTCCATCCGGCCTCTGCATCTGGTTTGGTGCGGCGATCAGGCCAGCGAGCTGTCGATGGCCTTGCAAGCGTCGACCAGTCCTTTGACCGCTGCGACCGACTTGTCGAACATCACCTGTTCGTCTGCGTTCAGCTTGATGTCGACGACCTTTTCGATGCCGCCGGCACCGATGATGGTCGGAACGCCGACATACATGCCTTTGACGCCCAGTTCGCCATCACAGTAGGCGGCGCAGGGCAGCAGGCGCTTTTGGTCGCGCAGGTAGGCTTCGGCCATCTCGATCGCCGAGGTGGCGGGTGCATAGTAGGCAGAACCGGTTTTCAGCAGGCCCACGATCTCGGCGCCGCCGTCGCGGGTGCGCTGCACGATCGCGTCGAGCTTTTCCTGCGACGTCCAGCCCATGGCGACCAGATCGGGCAGCGGGATGCCGCCAACGGTCGAATAACGGACGGACGGCACCATCGTGTCGCCGTGGCCACCCAGAACAAAGGCGGTGACATCGCGCATCGAGACGTTGAATTCGAGGCTCAGGAAGTGGCGGAAGCGCGCCGAATCAAGCACGCCGGCCATGCCGACGACCTTGTTTGCGGGCAGGCCCGAAAACTGCTGCAGCGCCCAGACCATCGCGTCGAGCGGGTTGGTGATGCAGATAACAAAGGCGTTCGGGGCGTGGACCTTGATGCCTTCGCCGACCGACTTCATGACCTTGAGGTTGATGCCCAGCAGGTCGTCGCGGCTCATGCCCGGCTTACGGGCGACACCGGCGGTGACGATGCAAACGTCCGCGCCTGCGATGTCGGCGTAGTCGTTGGTGCCTTTGAACGAACCGTCAAAGCCCTCGGCGGGGCCCGATTCTGCGATGTCGAGGGCTTTGCCCTGCGGAATGCCTTCGGCGATGTCAAAGAGGACAACGTCCCCGAGTTCCTTGATCGCGGCGAGATGGGCGAGCGTGCCGCCGATCTGACCGGCGCCGATGAGAGCGATCTTGGGTCTGGCCATGGAAGTCTGGTCCTTGGATGGGTTGAAATTGCGCATTGCCTAGTCCCTTGTGACCCATCGCGCAAGTGCAGCGAGCCGCTGCATGCTGTCGCATACAATGATATTGTAGATGTTTGCGCTAAAGCAGGCTACCACGACAACAATTGCTGAGGGAGATTGCAATGGACGGCGGGCTGTTCTGGGCGCTTGCGGTTGTGGCGTCGGTCTGGGTGGGGCTGGGCAAAGGAGGGCTGCCGGTCGTCGGGATGCTGGCTGTGCCGACTTTGGCTCTGGTCATTTCGCCTATCACCGCCGCGGGGCTTTTGCTGCCGGTCTATGTGGTGTCGGATATGCTGGGGCTCTATGCCTACCGGCGGGAATTCGACAAACGCGTCCTGATGATCATGATGGTTGGCATGACTGTCGGCGTTGCGGTCGGCTGGGCCACGGCCAGGGTCACCTCAGAGCCGCTGGTCACGCTGATCGTCGGGCTGATCGGTGCGTCCTACGCTTTGAACCTGTTGCTGAAGGCGAAATACGATGGACCCGCCAAGACCCCGCATTGGCCCGGCGGGTTGTTCTGGGGCACGGTCACCGGCTTTACCAGCTTTGTCAGCCATTCCGGCGGGCCGCCCTATCAAATCTGGGTCCTGCCGCTGAAGCTGACGAAATCGGTGTTTGTCGGTACCTCGGTCATTTCCTTTGCCTATGTGAACGCGATCAAGCTGGTGCCCTATTACTTTTTGGGCCAACTCAGCCTGTCGAACCTGAAAATCGCAGTTGTCCTGATGATACCCGCAGCCATCGCGGTGATGACGGGCGTGCGGCTGGTCAAGGTGCTGCCAGAGGCTCTTTTCTTTCGCATCGTCACTTGGGCGCTGCTGGTGGTGTCGCTGCGGCTGATCTGGCAGGGGTGGGCCTCGTACTGACCAGTTTTGCTGCGCTGCGGCAAAAAGCGGGTTGAATGATTCGGAAAAGTCTGCCCTTTCTTGCGCAATAATGTTGCGAGGAAGAATCATGACCACCCGTCCGTTCCGCTCTGCCCTATACATCCCCGGATCGAAAGAGCGCGCGCTGGAAAAGGCGCGCGGCCTGCAGGTGGACGCGATTCTGTTCGACCTAGAGGACGCTGTCTCGCCCGATGAAAAGGTGAATGCGCGCGGCACTCTGGCTGCGGCGCTAGAGGCGGGCGGCTTCGGCGCGCGGTATCGAATCGTCCGGATCAACGGACTGGATACCGAATGGGGCGCGGATGACGCGAAAGCAATTGCCGCGATGGACTGCGATGCCGTGCTGCTGCCAAAAGTGAATTCGCCCGCCGACATTGATGCCATCGCAGCATTGGTTCCGGGTAAGCCAGTCTGGGCGATGATGGAAACCCCGCTTGCGGTGATCAACGCGGCCGCAATTGCCGCCCATCCAAAGGTCGAAGGCTTTGTGCTGGGCACCAATGACTTGGCAAAGGACCTTGGCACCCGGCGCGCGGACCGCCGCGAACCGCTGCTTTATGCGCTTCAGGCCTGTCTCTTGGCGGCGCGGGCCCACGGTGTTGTCGCGCTGGACGGGGTCTATAACGCGTTCAAGGACGACGAAGGGCTGGCCGAAGAATGTGAACAGGGCCGTGACATGGGGTATGACGGGAAAACCCTGATCCATCCCGCCCAGATCGAGATCACAAACCGCGCCTTCGCCCCGTCCGAGGCGGAAATCGACCTTGCCCGTCGCCAGATTGCGGCGTTCGAAGAGGCCGAAGCCGCAGGGCAAGGCGTCGCGGTGGTCGACGGTCGCATCGTTGAGAACTTGCATATCGTCACCGCCCGCGCGACGCTGGCCAAGGCTGCGGCAATCGCCGCGCTGGAAGCATAAGCCGGAGCGGTCCGGCAGGGAGTGATTTATGATTTGGTTGGTGATCGGCGTCCTGTTGTGGGGGCTTACGCATAGTTTCAAACGTCTTGCGCCCGCCCGCGCGGCTGCGATGGACGACGGCAAGCGCAAGGGTTTCGTGACGCTTGCCTCATTGGTGGCGATTGTCCTGATGGTGATAGGCTATCGCGCGTGGGATGCGGGGCTTGCCTATGTGCCGCCGTCGTGGGGCGTGCATGCCAACAACCTCTTGATGCTGCTGTCGCTGTATTTCTTCGCGGCCTCCGGCATGAAGACCGCGGTCACGCGCAAGGTGCGCCATCCGATGATGACCGGCACGCTTTTGTGGGTTGCCGCGCACCTTCTGGCGAACGGTGATTGGGCCTCGGTCGTGCTGTTCGGCGGTATCGCCGTCTGGGCCGTCATGGCGATGCTGCTGGAGAACGCCCAGACCACGTGGAAAAAGCCCGCCCCGGCCCCACGCGGCAAGGAAATCGGCGCCCTCGTCGGCGCGGTTCTGGTCACGGGTGTCATCGG
>JALQXR010000651.1 GCA_023263105.1 Marivivens sp.
ACACACACACACACACACACACACACACAGCTCGATGACCCGAAGAGCACGTACGAGTTGTACGGTTCCAATGATTTGAACCTCGGCCGGCTGTTCTGGTACCGGCGCTTCGACCAGGTGATTCCACACAGCAGAATCACACACACACACACACACACACAAACACACACACAAACGCGCACACACAGGCCCTGGTGTGGCTGCTGCACTGCATCTCCGAGTTTGGGGAGTGGGCTTCCGCTCAAGACCCTTTGTTCAAACAGCAATACGCCGTCAAGGGGGTAATAATGCAACTCACTAACAACACACACACAAACACACACACACACACAGGACCTCATCGCCAATGTCTCGATCAAGCTGCAGTTCAACGCCGACGCCAAGTGGACCAAGGCGCTCAAGTACATGCTGACCAACCTCAAGTACCTCTTGGCCTGGTGCAGCAAACGCTACGACTAATAATAGTGGTATGCTTTTATAAAAACCAATTAAGATGTTCGTCTACGTGCGCT
>JALQXR010000652.1 GCA_023263105.1 Marivivens sp.
TATGCGTGTGCGCCCGCGTGTGCTGTTACACGCGCAGGAAGTGCGTCTTGAGGAACCACAGGTGCCCCACGAAATCCACATAGCCTGGACTTTTGCCCCATTCTGTGTGCGTGTGTGTGTGTGCGTGTGTGTGTGTGTATGCGCGCGCGCTTCGACCTTGGTCCGCCCAATTTAACATTTTTTCCTCTTTGTTGAACATTATTGTCTTGAGGCTGCGCGAGTTGTAGCCGATCAGTGCGTTGTGGTGCTCCTTTGACAGCTTCAACGCCTCGGCGAGCCACGTCTTGCGCGGGATTATGTCGTCATCCATCACCGCCACATACCTACAGGCAGCGTGGCAGCAGTAGAGAGGGGAACGTTTGCGTGTGTCGGTGTGTTGTCACTTATGCTGTGCCACGCGACGGTACTCTGTGAACTGATTCGCCGCGATGAAGAAGCGGCCGTGGTACCTATATGCAAAAAATTACCAGTCAGGGACGCATCGGAGATTGTGCGACTCTTTTGCGGCTTGC
>JALQXR010000653.1 GCA_023263105.1 Marivivens sp.
CACACACACACACACACACACACACACACACACACACATGCGCACGCATATGGGCGGTTTCACAGGGGGGGGGGGTCTTTGCCACCAATTCGCGCGTGCGCGTGCGCGGAAGACTCGGACCCCCAAGACTTTTCAAAATCAGCTGAAAAGTTGTACTCAGGGGTTTTTTGGGGCGTAGAATCCAAAAATGACCTCAGATTTGATTTTTGGATTGATGGCTGGGCTGTGCGGCTGATTCGGGGGAAAAATACCACTTTGAAGATTTGGGGCCGGATTTCGAGGTTTCCGAGGCCCGAACTACCCGGCCGTGATTGGCGCATATCTCTGTCATGCCAAGTGCTTTTCAAAAACTAAATAGCCCACGTTAAAGTAGAGACCAAGAGCTTTTGTAGTATTCTCCTCAGATTTTTCTGAAGGCGCGTCAAATTGCCAATTTTGGCCGTCGTGGGCCATTTTGCGACAAAAATTGACCCAACATTGCCTTCACTTCAGAAAAAACTGAGGAGATTACT
>JALQXR010000654.1 GCA_023263105.1 Marivivens sp.
CACACATACACACACATATTATACACACACATACACACACATACACACACATACACACACATAGTCACACATAGTCACACATAGTCACACATAGTCACATGCACATACACACCTTCACGATGTTTTTGTTGGAGACTGACATGCCCTGGCGTTGTAACAAAGGTCGGATGTACTTTTCGTACGTAGTCAGGGCCTCGGCGATACGAGCATCTTTCAGAGAGATAAAGGTTTTGTCGTTTGAACAGCTGGTTTTTTCTTCGTTGATGACCCAAGCCCCTCCGTTCTTGCTGGCAGAGAGCATTTCAGGCACCTCGCCCACCACTCGAACCATCTTGTTCTTCGATCGAAGCGGCTTTCCCAGCGTGTCGATCATCACCACGGGGTAGGCCGCCAAAAGGGCAAGCTCATTGCCCCTCTTGAACTCCTTGGCTGACTTGTGACCTTTGTTTAGCTTCTTCACCTGTGTGTGTGTGTGTGTGTGTGTGTGTGTGTGTGTGTGTGTGTGTGTGTG
>JALQXR010000655.1 GCA_023263105.1 Marivivens sp.
GGTGTAGGTGTAGGTGTGTTTGTAGGTGTAGGTGTGTGTGTGTGTGTGTGCGCGCGCGTTTCTGTGTTTGCGTCTGTGAGGACTCTCTGCGTGTGTTTCCGATTAAACCCTTCCCCCCCGCAAGTGCTTACTCGCAGCCTACCCGAAAAAACTGTCTTCAACGTGGCCCTTGGACCAACCAGTTACATATACACCGCACCCATATTGTCAACACACGCCACACAATTGTGGGGTGCGGGGGGAGTAGTGATGTGTGCTGGGCCACACACAGGGACTACACACCACCTCGCCACACCACCACCACCACCACCACCACCACCACCAGACTTTTCCTTCGAGCACACCACTTTGAAAACCTTTACAAGTAGGTGGAGGGGAAGCAAGTGCTTCGACATGCAGAACGTCTCTTCCCGCAAATCCATCGGGGTGGCCGATGACCCCTTGCTGGCGTTCATGACGGCTAGTTCCTCTCCCACGCCAGACGGGCCCAAGTCGACGCCCGCCAAGGCC
>JALQXR010000657.1 GCA_023263105.1 Marivivens sp.
CCTTTAACCACTCCGTACACACACACATGCACACCTCAACCCACTCCACACACACACACACACACACACACACACACACACACCTGCACACCACGCGTACACCAACACACGCGTACACACCAGTGCTCTTGCGCGCGCGTAGCTCGCGGTTCACGCGCAGCATGCCCCAGAGGTTCGTGTTGAGTGCCTCGAGCTGCGACGCACCAGTTCGGGATGGGTGGTTGGTTTCACATAAAGGGCCCCGTCTGTGAAGAGCGCGACAAAGCGCGCTAGGGTACAATATCAGCACTTGATCGATGGCCTTCCGACGCTCCGCACGCCCTCCCATGAGAGACGATGTCGCATGGGCCAACCACTCATCCACAGCATGGAAGGAGGCTCCCTTAGCTCCACTGTGATGCAGCCGCGTGGAATAGGACGGGCTGCGACGTCGGCACATGTGTTTGTCTGTTTCTACTTTTAGTACAACGTTGAGC
This sequence comes from Marivivens sp., assembly GCA_023263105.1. GTDB lineage: Bacteria > Pseudomonadota > Alphaproteobacteria > Rhodobacterales > Rhodobacteraceae > JALQXR01. The sequence goes on from JALQXR010000657.1 coordinate 477, forward strand.
ATGTCATAAGTTCGATAAAAGCTTAATCTGACAC
>JALQXR010000658.1 GCA_023263105.1 Marivivens sp.
TATAGACACAAGCAAATATCGCGAAGCTCCCAAATTCGACACCAACAATACATTCTCTGAGTCCGCAGTAATGTTTTTCTCTTCGCTTCCTTCGCGCCTGCGCGGGCCTAACCGTCCCCGTGCAGACCTGGCGAAGGACTCAGCGCCTTTAAAAGCCCCCTCTCCCGGGAGCACCCTAATGGTGGTATCACGCACTCAGATCGCTCTTTTGTGCCTAATCACCCTGGCCAGCCTTGCCCTGACCGCCCATGCTCAGTTAAATCTGGCAGAGTTGAATTGCACTGTCATTCAACACACTTTCTCACTGTCCGTTGGTTTGCCCCCGCAGACCTTCAGGACTCCTGCGGTCGATCTAGGCAGCGGCGTGCTCGACGCACCCCGCCCCGCCGCGTCCCGCCGTGACCACCACGGCGGGCCTTCCGCAGGGAATGCCTCCCCGATGTCGGGTGATGGCAACCCCGGTGCTTCCCCGACGTCGGGTGAGGGCCCGGGGGCAACGGCCTC
>JALQXR010000659.1 GCA_023263105.1 Marivivens sp.
GTCAACTGGCGGTTCCTCCCCTCAGCCTGCTTCACGCACCCCTACTTCACGAAGGCCCTGCTCCTGCTCCACCTCGTCCTCCTCGCGGCCTTCGCGGTGCGTCTCTTCCACACACACACACACACGCACACACACACACACACTCGTTGACTATCCTCCGCGCCTCCTGCTTGTGATATTCGTGTCTTGCCTGTGCGCACGGCTCCGTCACACCTCGGCAGCATTGGTACTGGCTCCCTGCCGGCCTCTTCCACCCGCTGGTGTGGAGCTGGCACCCCGACCCCGGTGTGTGGTCGGCTCCCGGGACCAAAGTTGCCCCCGGCTCTGCGGGTGAGGAGCGGGAGCGGCGAGACACCGTGGCCCTGCTCTTTGCGTGCAACTTCGTGGGCATATGCTGTTTGAGGACCCTGCATTTTCAGTTTCTGGTCCCTCTTTCTTGCCAGTCGCTGCTAATCCTTTCTTCATTTGTTTCTCACTGTGTCTTTTTGCATGTGCTGAGAAGTGACATT
>JALQXR010000065.1:0-3044 GCA_023263105.1 Marivivens sp.
AAGACGGACCTGTCCGACATCCCGGGCGATCTGCCGCCTGCAGAAACGCTGATCGACCTGATGGGGCAGGACAAGAAAGTCGTCGCAGGCACCCTGCGCTTCATCATGGCCCGCGACATAGGAAAGGCCTTTGTCACGTCGGATGTCCCGCTTCAGACCGTCCGCGCGGTGCTTCAGGACGGGCTTGGGCTGAAATAGAAAACGGCGGTGCCTTTCGACGCCGCCGCTGCCTTTGTGCCAGAAATATCCCCGCCGGAGGCCGCGCCTTAGGCGCGATCTGACCTCTTAGAACGGGATTTCGTCATCCATGTCGCCGCGACCGCCGCCCGACGGTCCGCCACGGTCGTCGGGATAGCCGCCGCCAGAGCTTCCGCCAGAGCCGCCACCATAGTCGCCGCCACGGTCTCCGCCATAGTCGCCGCCACCGCCGCCGCCGTCACCACGGCCGCCCAGCAGGGTCAGGTTGCCAGAGAAGGGCCGCAGCACGACTTCGGTCGAATAGCGATCCTGACCGGACTGGTCCTGCCATTTGCGGGTTTCCAGCTGGCCCTCGATATACACGGTCGAGCCCTTGCGAAGGTACTGCTCTGCGATCCGGCCCAGCGGTTCGCTGAAAATCGCGACCGAGTGCCATTCGGTCCGCTCGCGGCGTTCGCCGGTGTTGCGGTCCTTCCAGTTTTCCGAGGTGGCGATCCGCAGGTTCACGACCTTGCCGCCGTTCTGGAAACTGCGCACTTCGGGGTCGCGCCCCAGATTTCCGATCAGAATGACCTTATTGACGGATCCGGCCATGAGCGCCCCCTTAGAATCTCAGTTTGTTCGTTCTGAACGTTACATCACCCCCACGCGGTTAATGAAAGCCTAAATCCGACCTTCGCGGCGGCGGCGGCTTTCAGCTACTGCCCGCGCGGTCCGGAATGTGCCGCTGGAAATCCGGCCTGCGGCGCTCTACCTTGTTGGGGGTGAACTGTTCAGGGTGGGCGATGCGGTCTTGGTCCGGAATTGCAATCGCCGCGGCGATTGTCGCGGGTGGTGCGGGGCAGGGTGTCGCTGACACCAATGCGCGGTCACGGTCCGCCAGCTTTCAATCGCAACTGAGCGTTCTGGATGGCCGCGCGGCAGAGCAGTATTCCTTTTCTGTGCGGCTACAGCCCAACGCCCCCGAAGGGGACGGCGCGATCCCGATCTATTCCGGAGCCTATCGCGGACCCTATCTGGATCTGGCCCGTGCGGCGGCTGTCCGGCACGGCATACCCGAAGACCTCTACCTGCGGCTGGTCCAACAGGAAAGCGGCTGGAACCCCGACGCGGTGTCGCCAAAAGGCGCGCTGGGTCTGGCGCAGTTGATGCCGCAAACGGCGGCCTTGCTGGGCGTCGATCCGTCCGATCCGTTCGAAAATCTGGACGGCGGAGCGCGCTACCTGCGGCAGCAATACAATGAATTCGGCACGTGGAGGCTGGCTTTGGCCGCCTACAACGCAGGTCCCGAGGCCGTGCGCGTGCACGCCGGTATTCCGCCCTACGAAGAAACCCGCGACTACGTCATCGCCATTCTGGGCAGCTAAGGAAAACGGGGCCCCTAGGGCCCCGTCGTTGTCAGCGTCAGATCGGATTATTCGGCGGCGATCTTGATCACCGGCTCCATGTTCTTCAGTTCGTCGTCCGGCAGGTGACACTTGATCTGGTGGCCTGCCGACAGCAGCCGAACGGGGGGCATTTCGGTGTCGCACTTGTTGCCGCCGACCTTTGATTTCCACCGGCAGCGGGTCTGGAACGGACATCCGGGCGGCGGGTTCATGGCCGAGGGGATTTCGCCCTCGAGCACTATATGCTTTTTCTGGACCCGCGTGTCCGCGATGGGGACCGCGGACAGCAGCGCTTCGGTATAGGGATGGTAAGGCGGGCTGAACACCTGATCGGTGGTGCCCAGTTCGACCACATGGCCCAGATACATCACCATCACGCGGTCGCTGAGGTAGCGCACAATCGACAGGTCATGGCTGATGAACAGCAGCGTGGTGCCGTTTTCCCGCTGGATGTCCATCAACAGGTCGGTCACCGCCGCCTGCACCGACACGTCCAGCGCCGATACCGGCTCGTCCGCGACCACGACTTTCGCGCCGCCCGCAAAGGCCCGCGCGATTCCGACCCGCTGTTTTTGCCCGCCAGACAGTTGCCGCGGCATCCGGTCCGCGAAGGCGCGGGGCAGTTTGACCAGATCAAGCAGCTCGAGCATCCGTTGCTTGCGGTCGTCGTCGCTGTCACCGATGTTGAACACCTCTAGCGCGCGGACGATCTGGCGCCCCACCGTCATCGACGGGTTCAGCGTGTCGAACGGGTTCTGGAACACCATCTGCACCGCCGAAACGGTGTCGACGTTGCGCGACTCGATCGGGGTGTTCTGGATGTTTTCGTCGAACAGCATGATGTTGCCGCCGGTCGCGGTTTCCAGACCCATCAGCACCTTTGCAAAGGTGGACTTGCCGCAGCCGGATTCACCCACGATGGCCAGAGTCTCGCCTTCGCGGGCTTCGAAGCTGAGGGTTTCGTTGGCCTTCACCACCTTTGTTTCGCCGCCGCCGAACATCTTGTTGGCCGCGACTTCGTAATATTTCTTAAGATTGTCGAGCCTGAGCACGACCTCGCCCACCGGGGCTTTTTCGCGCTGGACCTTGGCCTTTGGCGGCGCGGCCCAGTCGATTTCGCGGAACTTCAGGCAGCGGGTTTCATGGCGGTCGTCGCCGGCAACCCTGTCCATCTTGATATCGCCCACGTCGCATTGTCCGGCTTGGAAATAGTCGCAGCGGGGGCCGAAATTGCAGCCCCGAGGGCGCTCGTGCGGCAGCGGAAAGTTTCCGGGAATGGAAATCAGCGGGCGGTCGTTCTTATTCGCACCGGGAAGCGGGATGGAACGGAACAGCGCCTGCGTATAGGGATGCTGTCCGGCGGCGTGTTTGTTTGTTTGTTTGTGAGTCCACGCTTGCGCCGGGCTGGCCGGGCGCAGACGGCGTGGCGGGCGACTGCGTGCCGTTTCACAGAAAGAT
>JALQXR010000065.1:3054-7139 GCA_023263105.1 Marivivens sp.
AACACGTCTTCGATCGATCCGCGCTCGACGGCCTCGCCCGAATACATCACGCAGATCCGGTCGCAGGTTTCCAGCACCAGCCCGAGGTTGTGGCTGATGAACAGCATCGACGTGCCGTATTTCTTGCCCAGATCCTTGACCAGTTGAACCACGGCGGCCTCGACTGTCACGTCCAGCGCGGTGGTCGGTTCGTCAAGGATCAGCAGCGACGGTTTCGACATCAGCGCCATAGCGATCACGATGCGCTGTTGCTGACCGCCGGAAAGCTGGTGGGGATAGGATTTCAGGATGCGCTCGGGGTCGGGCAGCTTGACGTCGCGAACCACCTCAAGAGCGCGGGCATAGGCCTCGGACTCGCCGATGCCTTCGTGGATCATCGGGACTTCCATCAGCTGTTTGCCGATCTTCATCGCCGGATTGAGCGAGGCCATCGGCTCTTGGTAGATCATCGCGATTTCAGATCCGCGAATGTCGCGCAGTTCCTCTTGGGTCATGGCGCAAAGATCGCGGCCCTTGAACCGGATTTCCCCGCCGACAATCCGTCCGTTGACGCCAAGGTCCTGCATGACCCCCAGCGCCACCGTTGATTTACCGCAGCCCGATTCCCCGACCAGACCCAGCGCTTCGCCGGGCATGATCTTGGCCGAGAAATCCATCACCGCCGGAATTTCCCGCAGCCGCGTGAAGAAGCTGATCGACAGTTTGTCGATTTCTAGGATCGGGCCGTCATAGTCCTGAGTGGTCATGATCGCTCCTTAGTCCTTAAGGCTTTCTTCGCGCAGGCCGTCGGCCAGCAGGTTCAGCCCCAAAACAAGGCTAAGCAGTGCCAGCGCGGGCGGCAGGGCAGGGTGGATGTAGATCTGCATCAGCTTGCGGCCCTCGTTGATGGTCGAGCCCCAGTCGGCGCTTTCGGGCGACAGGCCAAGACCAAAGAAGCCAAGGGTGCCCAGCAGGATGGTCGTGTACCCGATCCGAAGACAGAAATCGACAATCAGGGGACCGCGTGCGTTGGGCAGGATTTCCCACAGCATGATGTACCACGGACCTTCGCCTCGGGTCTGGGCGGCGGCGACGTAGTCGCGGGTTTTGATGTCCATCGTCAGGCCGCGCACGATACGGAACACGGTGGGCGAGTTCACAAAGACCACGGACACGAACACGGTCAAAAGCCCTGCGTCGATGTCGAACAGGTCCACCGGGAACCCCGGCAGGAAATTGAACGGCGTCCCCTGCTGCGACAACAGCGACAGATAGAGCCAGAACAGCACGGCAAAGACCACGCCCACCCGCAGGTTCCGTTTCCGAGGCTGCGTGTGGTAGCGCGAATTCAGCAGCACCACGAAGAACACGATGGGAAAGGCAAACAGGAACGCCGCCATATAGCTGGGGATGCCGGTGTCGCGGATTTCCGGCGTGACCAGCAGGTAGAACAGCAAGATCACAGGGAAAGCGAGGATCAGGTTGGCAAGGAAGGACAGGAAAGTGTCCAGTTTGCCGCCGTAATATCCAGCAGGCACGCCCAGCGTGATGCCGACCATAAAGGCAAAGAGCGTCGCGACCGGTGCAATCGCGATCACCACCGACGACCCCAGAACCATCCGGCTGAACACGTCACGGGCAAGGTTGTCGCCCCCCAGCAGGTAATGGGGGAACAGGCCTTCGTTGCTTAGCGCAGAGCCCGGTTTGGCGTTCTTCATGCCCGAAATCTGCTCGAGCGCGCCATGGGTAGAGATCATGCCAAAGCCGCCCGCCAGAAGCGCGGTATAGACCCAGAACATCACGATCCCGAAGCCGATCATGCCGACGGTCGAGTCAAAGAGCTTGCCATAAAGGCCAAGTCGCCGTTTGAACCGGATCGACAGGGCATAGGTCAAAAGCAGCGCGATCCAGACTGGCAGGAACTGTTTCGCCATCAGGCCGATGATGCCGGCCTTGCCGTAGGGCATAAGGACGCCGCCGACGATGTAGCCAAGCACGACCAGCACAAGACCGAAGAAGAGCCAGCCGGTCGATCTTTCGAAAAAGCCAAGCGCGCCGCCGCGGGCCAGCAGCTTGCCATCAGGGCCAGACCGCAAGGTCTGCTCGGCCGCAAACAGCGACGTTACCATCTGTGCAAGCGCCGACAGGATCAAAGCGGCGGCCAGCACCAGCAGAGCGGGGTTGAGGAAGGTTCCTAGCGAACCGGTCCAGCTGAGGGGGTCCATGTCTGTTCTCCTCTCAGGAAATGCGGATGCGGGGGTTAAGGAACACGTAGCCGATGTCGGAAATCAGCTGGGTCGTCAGCACGATCACGACAGAGACCACGGAAATCCCCAGTAGCAGGTCGATGTCGTTGCCGACCGCCGCCTCGACCAGAGCCGAGCCGAAGCCCTTGTACTGGAACAGGGTTTCGACAATCACGACGCCGTTCAACAGCCACGGGAACTGCAGCATGATCACGGTGAACGGCGCGATCAGCGCGTTGCGTAGCGCGTGGCGGATAACGATGTTGCGGAACGACACGCCCTTGAGCCGCGCGGTGCGGATGTACTGGGCGGTCATCACCTCGGTCATCGAGGCGCGGGTCATGCGGGCGATATAGCCGATGCCATAAAGCGCGATGGTCATCACCGGCAGGGTGAAGTTGACAAAGGTAATGTCGTCCATGGCCGACCGCGCCGAGCCGTTGAACCACTTCAGGCCGACGGCGGTGGTCGTGAACACCGAGATAAAGATAACGCCCGACACATATTCCGGCGTCGCCGTGGTCAGGATCGAAAAGGTCGACAGGGTCCGGTCGGTCTTAGACCCCTCTTTCATACCGGCAAGGATGCCGATGATCAGCGACGCGGGCACCATGACCAGCATCACCGACAGCATCAGCCAGCCCGTCAGCGACAAACGGTTGGACACGACATTCAGCACATCATCCTTGAAAACGGACGAAAAGCCCCACTGACCCTGCATGACGCCGCAATAGGTCGGGGCGGTGGCGACATCCTCGCCGCGCGGGGCGCAGCGGGCGCGAACGACACCATCGGTGCCTTCGATCACATAGCCGGGCAGCACGCCCAGCCATTCGCCGTAACGGATGAAGATGGATTGGTTAAAGCCGCGATTCTCACGCCAAGTGACAACCTGATCGTCGGTCATACGGACGCTGGCCTCGGTCTTGGCCAGCTTTTCGAGGTTCGGCTCGAGGTTGGTCAGGAAAAAGACGATGAACGTCAGGCACAGCGCGGTGAGGATCATCACACCAAGCCGTCTCAAGATAAACAATCCCATGGTCGCCCCTGTCGTGGCTCGCGGCATAGGGTCCCGTTGCGGAGTGTGACCCCGTCTGGTGGCATGCCGGCAGGTATTGGGTCGGGCCACCCAGAGGGCGGCCCGACGGTCTCAGCTAGGGGTCGTTACGACGCCAGAGCCAGTTTGTGGACGTGGATTTCGAACGACGGGTGCATTTCCGCGTTCAGCACGTTTGCACTGTAGTGGCGGTAGATCGACCGCCAGTAGGGCTGGATGATGACCGCGTCGTTCCGGAACACGGTTTCGATCTTTTCCATGACGGCGCGGCGCGCATCGGCGTCGGCGATCGACATGGCTTCGGCCAGCAGGCTGTCGAACTCGGGGTTGGAGTAACCCGCTTCGTTCCATGCCTCGCCCGAACGGTAGGCCAGCGCCAGAACCTGAACGCCCAGCGGACGGTGGTTCCATTCAGTGGCCGAGAACGGGTACTTTGCCCAGTCGTTCCAGAAGGTCGACCCCGGAAGAACGGTCCGTTTGATCGAAACGCCGGCGTCGCGGATCATCGCGGCGACAGCATCGCCGGTGTTCTTGTTGAAGCCGTCGTCCAGAGTGATCAGCTCGTGCTCGTAATCGGCCATTCCGGCCTCTTCCAGCAGAGCCATCGCACCGGCCGGATCATAGGTCGGGCGACCGATGTCGGCATATTCCGGGTGCACGGGGGCGACGTGGTGGTTGTCCGCCACGGTGCCAAGGCCCGAGTAGCCCAGTTCCAGAGCAACAGCGTTGTCGACCGACTGGCTCAGAGCCTGACGGACGCGGACGTCTGCGTAGGGGACCATGCCGTTGACTTCGGTTTGCTG
>JALQXR010000065.1:7149-11179 GCA_023263105.1 Marivivens sp.
GAAACGCAAAACGAGCGTCGCACCGGTGACGGCTTCGGACTTGGTCCAGCCGATCGCGTCAGCGATGTCGATGAATTCGTTGACGTTCTGGTACAGCATGTCGACTTCGTCGGATTCGATCGCCGCAACCCAGGATGCCGGATCGGTGCCGTAGTCGATGTATTCGATACGGTCGAGGAAGCCGCCTGCGTAACCTTCGGTCGAATTGCCCCAGTAGTCGTGGTCAGCATTCTTAACCAGAACGCCTTTCACGCCGACTTCGAGGCTCTCCGGCAGGTAGGCGCCGGTGCCGATCGGGGTGGACATGATGTCGGCAAGGTTGGTCGACGGGTGGATGACCGCCGCCGGATAGTCCGCCATGCCGGGGATGATGGTGATGTCGGGGGTCGGCAGCGTCAGCTTGACGGTCATCGCGTCGACGACGGTGATCGCGCCTTCGCGGGCCATGCCGGTGGCTTCGTCGATCAGCGACGCCATACGGCCCGCCATCGAGTTGCCTTCGACCGACTTTTCGCACCAGTAGCCGATCAGCCATGCGACGTTCTCGGCAGTGAAGTCTTCGCCGTTGTTCCACTTGACGCCTTGACGGACACGCAGGGTGTATTCGGTGGCGTTGTCGTTGACGTCCCAGCCTTCAAGCAGCATCGGACGGAAGGACCCGTCGCGCTGGTATTCGACCAGATATTCAAGCCAGCCGCGGCTGAAGTTCGAAATCTGGGTCCAGTCGTAGGTGCGCGGGTCGCGCAGCGGACGGACCTCCTGCTGGATGCGCAGCGTGCCGCCCATCTGGGCGTGGCTGGCAGCCATGGCGGGGGCAGTCAGGCCAAGAAGCCCGTAGGCTGCAGTGGCAGTCACACCGAGCGCAGTAGCACGGGTCATGAACTCGCGGCGGTCCATTTGACCTGCCTTGTGTTCTTCCGCGTACATGATCGCTGCGGGGTGCAGAATGTTATTTTCGTGCGACATTATCGTCTCCCTGTGGCAAAAAATTATCTGTTGGGACGCTCAAACTTTCGGATCATTGCGCGCCACGTTTTGTTTTCGATCCGAGGTCGTCCACCACGGTGCCTATACGGCACCGAAAACGGGAGGCGGTCAATGTCTCATAAAGGACATTGATGTAACGTTTGCGACATTTTGTCTGACAATTGACGCGCGGCCAAGTTCGTACACCGCTGCATACCGTATTTTGGCCGTTAGCGGGCGGGAACGGGGGCTCCGCCGCGACGGAATCCGGTCGGTGTCATGCCTGTTGCCTGCTGGAAGCTTCGCGTGAAATAGGCCGCCGACGTAAAGCCAAGCTGTTTGGCGATGTCCTGCACCGGAGTCCGGCTTTCGCGCAGCAAAACACGGGCTTCGTAAAGCACGCGGTCGTTCAGGATCGCCAAGGCAGAGCGCCCGCAGGTCTGGCGGCAGCAGCGCGTCAGATGGGTCGGCGTGACGCCCAAAGCGGCGGCATATCCGGCGATTCCGGTCTTTTTGCGATAGTCGCGTTCGACCAGATCGGAATAGGCGGCCACCAGCCGCGCCGAGGCCGTGCGGGACCGGTCTTTGTCGGTGTCGGCGGGGGTCAGACCCTGCATCCGCTCAAAGAAGACCGACAGGATCCCAAGGTGGTAATGCGCCGCCCGCCCGTGTCCCGAGCGGGACGATTTCAGTTCCCGTTCGAGGTTGTCGAACAGACCGGCCAGTTCCTTTTGCGCCGCGACATCGCGCAGTCGCAAATGGACAGGTTCGTCCGGCCATTCGGGGGCCATCGCGCGGGGAATCGTCAGCATCTGGGCGAAGACGGTTTGCCCGACTTCGTAGCCATACATCGTATGGGCCGGAATATAGATCAGGTTGTTGGGGCCGTAGCCGCTGGTCAGGCCGGCGATGGTCAGGCGGCCCTGACCCTTTGCGACGAACAACAGGCGGGGCGAGGCATGGCTGCGCATCGCTTCGGTCCGCCAGCGACCGCTTTGGGCCGTGTAGCCGATCGCCGTCAGGTTCAGGGCGTTGTCCCGAGTGACGCGGGCGTCAGAGGCAGCTGTCTTCTGTATGTCCATGTTACTAACCCCGCATTGCCGCATGTTCGAATACTGAAAGTCTAGGACCGGCACCGACGTAATAACAATGGCAGATTTATGGCAAGAACGCCATTTCTTGTGGGTCACCCTGTGGATAAAATCGGGAAAACTTGCCAGCCCGCCATTCTGGCCCGAAACCACGTCCGCTGGCGCTTTGCGTATTGGCGGCTAGAGATGATCGCGGCCTCGCGCGCCTGATCCAGCGTCATCTGTCCCGAAAGATGGGCAATCAGCTCTGGGGCGCCGATGGCTTTCGACGACAAATACGAAGCATTCCAGTGGGGTAGCATCGCCTTTGCCTCGTCCAGCGCGCCGTTCGCCAGCATCATATCGAAGCGGCGCTCGATCCTGTCGTTCAGCCAGTCTTTGGGGGCCTCCATGACGATCGGTACCGCCTGCGACACCGGCAAAAGGGGCGGCGGCGTCGCGTCTTGCCAATCTGCGATCCCCTGTCCGGTCTGCCGGAGGACCTCCCACGCGCGTTGGACGCGCGCGCGGTTGCGCAGATCGATCCGGCTGGCCGAGCGTGGGTCCAGCTCTGCCACCAGCCGGTCCAGCGGCAGGGTATCGGCCATTGACCGGATCGCCGCGCGGGTTGCGGGGATGTCGGCAAGCCCTTCGGTGAGCGCTTTGAAATTAAGACCCGTGCCGCCGACGATGATCGGGCGGTCGGGCCCGTTCAGGATCGGCGCGACATCGCGCAACCAATGACCGGCAGAGTAGGGGGCGTCGAACGGCACGTGCCCGTACAGCCGGTGCGGGGCGGTTGCCTCTTCCTCGGGACTGGGGCGGGCGGTCAGGATGCGCCAGCCGTCAAAGACCTGAAGCGCGTCGGCGTTGACAACGACCCCTCCGCCCGTGGCCGCGATGCGCAAGGCCAGCGCCGATTTGCCCGACGCGGTGGGTCCTGCGATCAGAACGGGCCGGTCGGGCGGGATCGCGGTCAGGTCGGTGATGGTCGTCCGCATCGGTCGGATCGGGCCCTTTATACGATTTTGGTCCGCAATCGGTGGCGGACGTTATTGTAACTTCCGCCCTTTTCCGACATTTTGGCCTGCAGCGAAAGACACCCACAGATCCGAGGACCCGATGACCGTATCCGACACCCAGACCGGAACGACAACCTTCAAGCGCGTCATGCTGAAAATCTCAGGCGAGGCGCTCATGGGCGATCAGGGCTTCGGCCTGCACCCGCCGACCGTCCGGCGGATCGCGGAAGAGGTGAAATCGGTCCACGATCTGGGCGTCGAAATCTGCATGGTGATCGGCGGCGGCAACATTTTCCGCGGGTTGCAGGGCTCGGCCCAAGGGATGGAGCGGACCACCGCCGACTACATGGGCATGCTGGCCACGGTGATGAACGCGCTGGGGATGCAGGCCGCGCTAGAGGATCTGGGCGTCTTCACCCGCGTGATCAGCGCAATTCCGATGGATCAGGTCTGCGAGCCCTACATCCGGCGCCGCGCGGTCCGTCACCTTGAGAAAAAGCGGGTCTGCATTTTCGCAGCCGGCACCGGCAACCCCTATTTCACCACTGACACCGCCGCCGCTTTGCGGGCCAGCGAAATGGCCTGCGAGGCGATCTTTATGGGCAAGCAGGTCGACGGAATCTACGACAGCGACCCAAAGGTGAACACCGATGCGAAACGATTCGACCGGATCAGCTATGACGAGGTTCTGCGCAAGAACCTGAAGGTCATGGACGCCTCTGCCATCGCCCTCTGCCGCGACAACAAGATGCCTTTGATCGTGTTCAGCCTTGATGAACCGGGCGGGTTTCGCGGTATCCTTGCAGGCAAAGGCACCTATACAACTGTCCACGCTTGACGCTATAGCCAGAGCAAAGAACAAGACGGGAAAGCAAGAAGATGTCCGAATTCGAACTCGATACCGACGACCTGCAACGCCGGATGGATGGTGCGATTGCCGCTCTGCGGACCGAATTCGCGTCGCTCCGCACG
>JALQXR010000660.1 GCA_023263105.1 Marivivens sp.
GTCACAGGTGGTGGCAGAGCTCGAGTTGGTGCCGATGGGGGTGGTGGAGGAGTTAGTGGTGGTGGTGGTGCCAGAGGTGGTGGTGATGGGGGTGTTTGTGGTGGTGGTGGTGGTGGTGGTGGTGGTGGTGGTGGTGGTGATGGGGGTGTTTGTGGTGTTGGTGGTGTTGGTGGTGGAGTTTGAGTTGGTGACGATGGGGGTGTCGGAGGATGGTGGTGGTGGTGGTGGTGGTGCCAGAGGTGGTGATGATGGGGTCTTTGGTGTTGGTGGTGGTAGAGCTTGAGGTGGGGAAGGGCCATCACCAGCTTCTGAGACTGCCTGCACCTCCCCCCTCTTGACTGCATTCTCCCTCTCGTCCAGACGAGCGTCAATCATCTTTGAAATCTCTTCACGGGTTGGCAGCGCACCCACCATTGCCAGGAGCTTCTTCATATCCGTCGTAGACGTAGGTAATTGAGTAGCAGTAGAACCTTCCGGAGTAGATGCCGGAGGGGGAGAAGACACTGGTT
>JALQXR010000661.1 GCA_023263105.1 Marivivens sp.
GGATGGGCGGTGGCGAGGTCGATGGTGGTGGTAGTGGTGATGGTGGTAGTGATAATGATAGTAAGAGTAGTGGTGGTGACTCCTACGGTGACCGGGCCCGGTACTGGCGGCGTCGCCTGGTGCGAGAACTCGCTCGGTGCGATCACTATCACTACTACTGCCACATTCCGCTACTTAACCCGTATCATAACTGTCACCACCGCCAACAACATTATCATCTTTTCCACTGCTACTGTCACCGCATCCCACCACAACCGTGTGCACGTTTTGGAATGCTGTGCACACGAGCCGCGTGGAATGCCATGCTCGCTTCGCAATTGTCCCCATTGCACACACGCACACGCCGACAGACTTACACGCACAGACAGACAGAAACACACACAAACACACACACGCACACACACACACACTCACGCACAGACAGGACGAGACAGTCACACACACAGACACACATAAACACAGACAATGACAGACACACACACGTGCGCATGTCCACCCATTGTCAGAGG
>JALQXR010000662.1 GCA_023263105.1 Marivivens sp.
TATCCTATCTGCGGGGCATGGATCGATGTTGATCTATTCCCTATTGCACCTTTGCGGTTATGACGATTTCCCAATCGAAGAGATCAAGAATTTCCGCCAAATGGGTGCGAAAACAGCCGGACACCCAGAAAACTTTTTATCTGACGCGATTGAAACAACCACTGGTCCGCTGGGTCAAGGCATCGCCAACGCCGTTGGTTTCGCAATGGCCGAAGAAATTCAGCGCGCGCATTACGGCAAAAAAGTTGTCGATCATTACACATACGTTATCGCGGGTGATGGATGTTTGATGGAAGGTATCAGCCAAGAAGCCATCGGTTTGGCAGGGCGTCACGAACTGGGCAAATTGATTGTTCTTTGGGACAACAACAACATCACCATCGACGGCACCGTTGATTTGGCGGACCGCACCGATCAAGTTGCGCGTTTCAAAGCATCCGGTTGGCAGGTGATTGAAATTGATGGCCATAACCCTGCCGAAATAGACGATGCCATTACTGCGGCGAGA
>JALQXR010000663.1 GCA_023263105.1 Marivivens sp.
CATCACCGCCACCACGATTACCACGACCAGCACCACCACTACCACCACCACCGCCGCCACCACCATCACCACTACCACCAATACCGCCAACACCAATACCGCCACCGCCACCACCACGACCCCGACCACCACCACCACGATCGTCGTGATCGTCACCATGAGCAGCTCCTTAGCGGATCCACACCCTGTCCTAACCTTGCAACTTCATCCATCGCCTCTTGTTGCCCTGTATCTTCATCTCCCTAACGTCTCACTCCTCCTTTCTTCAAAAGCAGGCGCCCTAGGGGTGGGACCTGGAGTGGTGTGTCTCAATGTCGGACAGTAGTTCATCAGATGATGACATGCCGTTGAGTGTCAAGAAGACCGCCGCGGCGCCGAAGAAGAAGGTGCACGTGTGTGTGTGTGTGTGTGTGTGTGTGTGTGCGCGCGCGCCTGGGTTTTGCCGCGTTTTCGAAGCCTTGCACGGAATACAGACCCCTGCCAAGAAAAAGGCCCCTGCCAAGAAGGC
>JALQXR010000664.1 GCA_023263105.1 Marivivens sp.
CGTTCTGATGGCGAAGTTTTGCGCTTTGATTGTGCAGTTTTGCGCTTTGAATGTGAAGTTTTGCTATTTGATTGTGCAGTTTTGCGTTTTGCTTGCTAAGTTTTGCGCTTTGATGGTGCAGTTTTGCTTTTTGATGTTGAAATGTTGCGCTTTGATAATGCAAATTTGAAATTTGATTATGAAGTTTTGCGTTATGATAGTGCAGTGTTGCGCTTTGATTGTGAAGTTTTGCTATTTGATGTTGCAATTTTGCGTTTTGATTGTGAAATTTGCTATTTGATGGTGCAGGTTTGCGATTCGATTGCTAAGTTTTGCGTTTTGATTGTGAAGTTTTGCAATTTGATGGTGGAGTTTTGCGCTTGATGCAGTTTTGCGCTTTGAATGTTGGGGTTTTGCGCTTTGATGGTGAAGTTTTGCGATTTGAAGTAGCGGTTTTGCGTTTTGATGGTGCAGTGTTGCGCTTTGATTGTGAAGTTTTGCGATTTGATTGTGCAGTTTTGCGTTCT
>JALQXR010000665.1 GCA_023263105.1 Marivivens sp.
GGACAGGGATGTGACGGTAAACTCGGGGGTCCCGGTGTGTACTCAGCACATTCGGCACGGGTGCCTGTACCATGGAATCCCCGGCAACGGGCCGGCCGCCAAGGACCCTGTTGCGAACGCGCGGCGTGTCACATGGTGCACGACAAGCCCTCCATCTCGGAGCCGCGGCGTTACCCGAACGTCACGTCGCCGTCCCACCGAAAGATCAAGGCGTCGCCGAGAAGGGTCGGCAGGACGTCGGCGCCGGTCTCTACCACCGGGTCCCGGGCGCCGACGACGGCCGAGATGCTATGCCTTGGCACGTCACGGGAAGTTCGCCAACCGAAGCTCCGGGCTGCGTATCGCCATCGCAGCCAAGGACCGCGCTGCGAACACCACCACCACCACCACCACCACCATCACCACCACCACCACCATAGCATGCACTATTAACCTCGCCCACGTTTCCACAACAAGCACCACCACGTGCGCTGCCACAACCACTGCCCGCCAAACCGTCCACATAG
>JALQXR010000666.1 GCA_023263105.1 Marivivens sp.
CTGCAGGGGGCCCGCGGTGCGCGCGGCCCTGGCCAGCCAGCACAGCTGCAGGTATGTCCTGCGCATGCTCGCCGACATCAGGTGGCCCGGGTGCAGGACGCAGAACACAATCTCCTGCGCCCTGCCCGGCCTCGTGGTGCCCCAGACTTCGCGCATGATGGCCGCGTCCAGGCCCCGCAGGTCCTGCGGCGAGACTGGTGCCACCTCCACTCCGTAGGCTCCGGCTGCCAGGATCAGGCTGGCCGTGACGAAGGCCTTGCGTCTGCTGGATCCCTGCACTCCATGCAGTCTGCTCAGCAGCACCCGCCCCTTGGCTAGTCGCTTCTGGAGGAGCGGCCCTGTGCTGACGGCGGCCGTCATGCGTATCCCGATGCCCAGTGTGTGTGTGTGTGTGTGTGTGTGTGTGTGTGTGTGTGGAGTAGGGCAAAGGGTCGTAGGTACGCCGTTCCGTTCCAAATGGAACAGAATTTCGGGGGATGGAACCCCCCCCCCCTTTTGGCGGAGT
>JALQXR010000667.1 GCA_023263105.1 Marivivens sp.
GCTTTAGCAGCAGCTTTAGTTTCACCAAATACGCGAACTGTACCGTTATCTTCAATATCAATAGCAGCTTTAGTTTCTTCAGTAATTTGGCGGATTGTTGCACCACCTTTACCAATTACATCACGAATCTTGTCCGGATTAATTGTAATTACTTCGAATGTTGGAGCATGCATTGAAATTTCAGGACGAGCGCGTGAAATTACTTTATTCATTTCATTAAGGATGTGCATACGACCAGCAAATGCTTGGTTTAACGCAACTTCCATAATTTCTTCAGTAATACCTTCGATCTTGATGTCCATTTGAAGTGCAGTAATACCGTTTGCAGAACCTGCTACTTTAAAGTCCATGTCACCAAGGTGGTCTTCGTCACCTAAGATGTCTGAAAGTACCGCAAAACGATCGCCTTCTTTCACTAAGCCCATTGCGATACCCGCAACTGGTGCTTTAAGTGGAACACCTGCATCCATAAGAGATAATGACGCACCACATACAGAAGCCATTG
>JALQXR010000668.1 GCA_023263105.1 Marivivens sp.
CACAAAACACATGACCGACAGTCCGAGCACTTTCTGATGCCTTCATTGCTTAACCTTCACCAAAAACTCGTGTTTGTGTGTGTGGGTGTGTGTGCATGTGTATGTGCACATTTGTGTGTTTGTGAAACATGTGTGTGTGTGTGTGTGTGTGTGTGTGTGTGTTGTGTGTGACGCATATGTAACACGTGTGTGCAGTGTAACACGTGTGCGTGTGTGTGTAATGTTCGTGTGCATGTGTGTGTTTGGGGGAAGTGAGCGTGTGAAAGTGTGTGAAAGTGTGAGAGTGCGGAGATGGAGCGAGCAAAAGGATACAACACTATGAACGCCTCTTTCCCATAAATTTCTTTTTGGTTTTCCCGCGGCCGGTTTCGGGTTGATGCCCCATGCATTATCTACACTTCGCGCCGGCCCCCCACCCACATTCCCGCTCTCGCCCTCTACTCATTACTGGGGTTGAGTGCACTGCCCCCACCCCCCCTTACGTCCACCCCTGCCCCACACTAGT
>JALQXR010000669.1 GCA_023263105.1 Marivivens sp.
CCCCAGGACTCGTTCTACATGTACATGGAAGAGCGCGGCATCGACGACGACCTCTCGCAGTACATCGCCATGTACGCCTACGGTTAGAGACACGCACGCATGCACGCACACACACACGCACACACACACACGCACACAGGCGCCGAGAACAAGCTCTACACGGACTGGCTCAAGGGCATCAAGTCCTACGTCGACAAGTAAAGCCCTCGGGGTGTGCTACCCGATGCTACGGCGCCCTTCCCACCCGGATGCTATGATTGCTCGATCTCTCCACCCGGCCCGTGCAATTCAGACCGCACTGCCACGTTCCCACTTTGGCCAGGCTAATAGCTACGTAGCTGCATCTGGGGCCGGCGCTGATTGGTCGTTATTTATTTTAGTACATCATGCAATACTGTACACGAACGGAGCTACGTAATAAATTATTACAAGCTGAGTTAGCTAATATAATGTAAATATTATATACGTCAGGAGCAGACGTACTCTACTCGTTCGGTCGCCCCCT
>JALQXR010000066.1 GCA_023263105.1 Marivivens sp.
ACTTTGTCGTGATCGAGGACGACTACGAATTCGAGATGTCCTTTCTCAAGTCACCCTCGCCCGCTCTCAAATCGCTCGACCGGAATGGCAGGGTGATCTACGTCGGCTCGTTTTCGAAATCCATCTTTCCGGGGCTCCGGCTGGGCTACCTCGTCGGACCCGCGCCCTTTATCCGAGAGGCCCGAAACCTGCGCGCCAGCGTGCTGCGCCACCCGCCGGGGCATATGCAGCGTACCGCCAGCTATTTCCTGTCGCTTGGCCATTACGACGCACTGATCCGCCGGATGAGCCGCGCCTATCAGGACCGGCGCGAGATGCTGGACAAGGCGATTGCCGAACAGGGGCTGACCGTTGCCGGTCAGGGCACCTATGGCGGCTCGTCGATCTGGATGCGTGCGCCCGAAGGCGTCAACACCAACTTTCTGTCCGAACGACTGCGCATCGACTCGGTGCTGATCGAGCCGGGTGCCGCGTTCTTTTCGGGTCCGGAAAAGCCAACCTGTTTCTACCGGCTGGCCTATTCGTCGATCGCCTCGGGACGCATCCGCGACGGGGTTGCGCTTCTGGCGCGGGCCATACGTCAGGCACAGGCCAGCAACTGGCCCTAATCCACCGCCCGAACTGGCCCTAACTTTGACCGATGCGTCTCCATAGGCTGAGGCTTGGCCAATCACGACCAGCCAAGGATCAAGCCCATGAAGATGACGACCGAAGAAGCCTTTGTGAAAACGCTGCAAATGCATGGAATCGAACATGCTTTTGGCATTATCGGGTCGGCGTTCATGCCCATATCCGACCTGTTTCCGCGGGCGGGGATCACATTCTGGGACGTAGCCCACGAAGGCTCTGGCGGGATGATGGCGGACGGTTTCACCCGCGCCAGCGGCAAAATGTCGATGATGATCGCCCAGAACGGGCCGGGCATCACGAACTTTGTCACCGCGGTTAAGACCGCCTACTGGAACCACACGCCCCTGCTGCTCGTGACCCCTCAGGCCGCGAACAAGACTATCGGTCAGGGCGGCTTTCAGGAAGTCGAACAGATGGCCCTGTTCAAGGACATGGTCTGCTATCAGGAAGAGGTCCGCGACCCGTCCCGCGTGGCCGAGGTCCTGAACCGCGTGATCGCACAGGCCAAGCGGCGCTCGGCCCCTGCGCAGATCAACTTCCCGCGGGATATGTTCACCCAAGTCATCGACATCGACCTGCCCCCGATGATCGAATTCGAGCGCCCCGACGGTGGGGCCGAGGCGATCCGCGAAGCCGCCGCTTTGTTGTCGTCTGCGAAATTTCCCGTGATCCTGAACGGCGCCGGAGTGGTGATCGGCGGGGCAATCGGGGCGTCGATGAAGCTGGCCGAACGTCTGGATGCACCTGTCTGCGTCGGCTACCAGCACAATGACGCCTTCCCCGGATCGCATCCGCTGTTCGCGGGCCCGTTGGGCTACAACGGCTCGAAGGCAGGGATGGAGTTGATCAAGCAGGCGGACGTCGTGCTGGCGCTCGGGTCGCGGCTGAACCCGTTTTCGACCCTGCCCGGCTATGGTCTGGACTACTGGCCCAAAGAGGCAAAAATCATTCAGGTCGACATCAACCCCGACCGGATCGGCCTGACAAAGAAGGTCTCTGTCGGGATCGTCGGTGACGCGAAAAAGGTGGCCGAAGGCATCCTTGCCGGCCTGTCGAAAACCGCAGGTGACGCGGGCCGCGACAGCCGCCGCGCGACGATTGCCCAGACCAAATCCGCATGGGCCCAGCAACTGGCCGGAATGGACCACGAAGACGACGATCCGGGCACCAACTGGAACGAACGCGCGCGCGGAGCGAAACCCGACTGGATGAGCCCCCGCATGGCGTGGCGCGCGATCCAGTCCGCCCTCCCGCGAGAGGCGATCATTTCCTCCGACATCGGCAACAACTGTGCCATCGGCAACGCCTACCCCAGCTTTGAAGCGGGCCGCAAATACCTTGCTCCGGGTTTGTTTGGGCCCTGCGGATACGGGTTGCCGTCGATTGTCGGGGCCAAAATCGGCTGCCCCGATACGCCGGTCGTGGGCTTTGCGGGCGACGGGGCGTTCGGCATTTCGGTGACCGAACTGACCGCTATCGGGCGCAAGGAATGGCCTGCGATCACCATGGTCGTGTTCCGGAACTACCAGTGGGGCGCGGAGAAGCGGAACTCGACCCTTTGGTACGACGACAACTTTGTGGGAACCGAACTGGACGACGACGTCAGCTATGCCGGTATCGCGCGGGCCTGCGGGCTGCAGGGCGTGCAGGCGCAGTCGATGGACGACCTTCGCGCCGCTCTGGACAAGGCGATCGACGACCAGATGCACCATGGCAAGACCACGCTGATCGAAGCGCTGATCAATCAGGAACTGGGCGAACCCTTCCGTCGCGACGCGATGAAGAAGCCCGTGGCGGTGGCCGGTATTTCGCGGTCCGACATGCGGCCGCAAAAGGTCTGATGCCAAACAGGCCGATTCCGGCCCCGACGCGACTGGAAGTGTAACATGGGACTCTCCGCGCCCTTCGACCTGAGCCCACTCGCCGCGATCTGGATGGCCTTTGCCTGCTTTGGCGCGGCCTTTGTCCGTGGCTACTCGGGCTTCGGGTTCGCGGCGCTGGTCGTCTCGGCTGCCAGTCTTGTGACCGATCCGTTGCATGCGGTCGCTGTCGTGATCCTTGCGGATATCTTTCTGACCGCGCTGCAGGCCCGTTCGATCTGGAGACACATCGACTGGCGCCGCGCAGGCTATCTGTTCATCGGCTGCCTTGCGGGGGTTCCGGTGGGGGTCTGGGCGATCTCGACCATCGGAACCGACCCCGCGCGGGCAGCGATTTCGGTCTTTATCCTGATCATGTGTTTCGTGCTGTGGCGCGGGTTCCGGTTCACCGTTCAACCCGGTGCGGCGGCGCATACCGGCATAGGCGTTGTGTCGGGTCTGGCAAACGGAGCGGCGGTCGGCGGCCTGCCGGTCGCGGCCTTCTTTGCAGCCCAAACGATCCCCGCCGCAGCCTTTCGCGCCACCACGATCGCCTATTTCACGGCCCTTGATCTATGGACCCTGCCAAACATGCTGCTGGCGGGAATGTTCTCGGCCCAGACAGTGGTCGCCACCGCCTGGGCGCTGCCGTTCATGCTGGCCGGACTGGCGTTGGGATCGCGCCGGTTCCACGCGACCAGCCCTGCCGAGTTCCGGCGCTTTGCCATTCTGCTGCTTGCCGTCCTGTCGGTATTGGGACTGTTGCGGGCGGCGCTATGATCCTGGTCCTGAACACCGGTTCCAGTTCGGTCAAATGGGCGGTGATCGGGCCGGACGGGCAAGAGTCGATCTCTGGCAGCATCACGGGCATCGGCGGCGACGGGGTGGACCGCTGCGGCGACACCCGCGCGTCGGTTCAGGTGACAACCCACGCCGAGGCCGTCGCACGGGTTCTGGCCCGTCTGGTTCAACGCGGGATCAACCTGTCCGCGCTGTCGGGCGTGGCCCACCGGATCGTGCACGGAGGCACTCAGTTCGTCGGGCCCGCGCTGCTTGACGCGGGCGCGCGGGACGAACTCGAGAGGCTCAAGTCTCTGGCGCCGCTGCACCTGCCGCCCGCGTTGGCCGCCATCGATGCGATCCGTAACCTGTCGCCGGACCTGCGTCAGGCCGCCAGTTTCGACACCGCCTTTCACGCCTGCCAGTCCGAGGTCGCGACCACCTACGCCCTGCCCCGAGACCTGCGGGCCGAGGGGCTAAGGCAGTTCGGGTTTCACGGCCTCAGCTACGCGGGCCTCTGCGACCGGCTCGGGGCCGATTTGCCCCGCCGACTGATCGCCTTTCACATCGGGGCGGGGGTCAGCATCTGCGCCATTCTGGATGGAAAATCCGTGGCCACCACGATGGGCTATTCGCCGCTGAGCGGTCCGCCCATGGCGACTCGGTCGGGGGATCTGGATCCCTTGGCAGTGCTGGACATCGCACGGCGTCACGGGATCGACGGGGCTTCGCGGCTTTTGTCGCAACAGAGCGGCTTGCTGGGGCTGTCGGGGATATCGGGCGATTGGCTCAGGCTGCGCGCATCGGACGATCCGGCCGCCCGCTTTGCAATCGACGTGCTGACCGACCGGCTGGCTCGGGCTGCCGCGTCGCTGATCCCGACGCTGGGCGGAGTCGACGCCGTCGCCTTTACCGGCGGGATCGGACAGAACGATGCGGCCTTGCGCGACGCTGTGATGGCGCGGCTGGCGTGGGTGGGGGCTCTGCCGGTCCATGTGGTGCCCGCCGAGGAGGAACGCCGGATCGCCCTAGAATGTCTGCCGCTGCTGGAGCGCGCATGATCCGCTATCGCAACAGCCCCGCAATCACCGCAGCGGCGACGATGTCATCGACGCGCGCACCGCGGCTCAGGTCGCAAACCGGCTTGCGGAACCCTTGCAAGAACGGCCCGACCGCCTGCGCCCCCGCCAGTTCCTGGCACAGTTTATACGCGATGTTCCCTGCATCGAGCGACGGGAACACCAGCACGTTGGCATTGATGGCTGCGACCCCCTTTTTCGCGGCGATCGCCGCATTCAACGCCGCGTCGGCCTGCACCGGACCGGCGAACCCCGTTGCCTCTGCTGCGGCTCTGACCGCGTCGACGCTGTCGCCAGCCCCGCTGCTGCCCGTCGAATACGACAAAAGAGCGACCCGCGCCTGCCCTAGCAAAGCCTCGGCAGATCGCGCCGACGCGCGCGCAATCGCGGCCAGACCCGCCGCATCCGGCGCCACGGTCACAGCGCAATCGGCAAACACCAACTCGCGCCCGTCGGGAAACCGCATCAGGAAAAACGACGACGGAACCGAAACACCCTCGGCCAGCCCGATTGCCAGACCCGCCGCTTCGATCACCCGCCGCGTGGGGTTCGACGCGCCCGCGACCATGGCGTCGGCATCCCCGACCGCCACCGCCGCCGCCGCGCGGATCAACGGTTTGACCAGCATCCGCTCTGCCAGCGACGGCGTGATGCCCCGTGCGGCGACCAGAACGTCAATGTGGCTTTGGCGGATGTCGGGCAGTTCGACAGGAACGGCCAGCCCGTCGCGCGCCAGCGCCTCGGTCGCGTCGACGATGCGCGCATCGTCGGTTTCGGGCAGGATCACCCGCGCGGGCGTCCGGCGCGCCGCGTCGAAAAATCGGTCGAGTGCGGACATCTTTCTGCTCCCTCTCAGGTCACTTAGTGAGGCCGCTTCTTTGCCGCCGGTCAAGCCCGTCGCTCGGCCCGTCGCGCAGCCCTTCGCTCGGCCCGTCGCGAAAAGCGGCGATTTCCCCAAGCGGCCCATGGCCCGACGGCCCCATGGCTGCTACGGTCATCAAAGCAATCAGGATCCGGCAAAGCCGCACCGCAATTTCGGAGACCCGCATGGCATCGCCTGAGCCCGTCGTAGACACCTCTCCTCATGTATCGGACGAGGTCCGCAAGACCACCTGCTACATGTGCGCCTGCCGGTGCGGCATCAACGTCCATCTCAAAGAGGACGCCGACGGACAAAAGCGGGTCGCCTACATCGAAGGCAACCGTGATCATCCGGTCAACAAGGGGGTGCTTTGCGCCAAGGGCAGCGCGGGGATCATGCAGGTCAACGCTCCGTCCCGCCTGCGCGCGCCCCTGCGCCGCGTGGGCCCCCGCGGCTCTGGCGAATTCGTCGAGATCAGCTGGGACGAAGCGCTGAAGACGGCCACCGAATGGCTGGCCCCGCTACGGGAAAAGGCGCCCGAGAAACTGGCCTTCTTTACCGGTCGCGACCAAAGCCAAAGCTTTACGTCGCTCTGGGCGCAGGCCTTTGGCACCCCCAATTACGCGGCGCACGGCGGGTTCTGTTCGGTCAATATGGCGGCCGCGGGCATCTACACGATGGGCGGCGCATTCTGGGAATTCGGCCAGCCCGACTGGGACCACGCAAAGCTGTTCCTGCTGTTCGGCGTGGCCGAAGACCACGACAGCAACCCGATCAAGATGGGCATCGGAAAACTGAAAAAGCGCGGCGCAAAGGTCGTCGGCATCAACCCGATCCGGACCGGCTATAATGCGGTCGCGGATGACTGGTACGGCATCACGCCGGGCACGGACGGGCTGCTGATCCTGTCGCTGATCCACTGCCTGATGAAAGCGGGCCGCGTAGACCTGCCCTACCTCGCGCAGTTCACCAATGCCTCTTGCATCGTCAACGAAGACCCCTCCAGTCCGCAACACGGGCTTCTGCTGCGGGATGAACAGGGCAAGCCACAGGTTGTCGACGGGCGGACCGGACGGCTGGCGGCATGGGACGCCGCCGGCGTCGAACCCGATCTGGGCGCAACCTATCGCCATGGCGGCGTGACGCACCGTCCGGTGTTTCACCTGATGGCGGACCGCTACCTTGACCCCGCCTACGCCCCCGAAGCCGTGGCCGAACGCACCGGCATTTCCGCCGACCGCATCCGCCAGCTTGCGGCGGAAATCGCGCGGGCGGCCTTTGACACGCCGCTAGAGATCGACCGGCCGTGGATCGACTTCCGCGGCAAAACCCACGACAAGATGATCGGCCGTCCCGTTGCGATGCATGCCATGCGCGGGATCAGCGCCCATTCCAACGGTTTTCAGACCGCCCGCGCGCTGCACACGCTGCAGATCCTGATCGGTGCCGTCGAAACCCCGGGCGGGATGCGGTTCAAGCCGCCCTACCCCAAGCCCTCGACCGCCCACCCGAAACCCCATTGCAAAGTCACACCTGGACACCCGCTGAACGGCCCGCACCTTGGATATCCGCAGGGCCCCGAAGACCTCTGCCTGTCCGACACCGGAGGCCCCGCCCGCATCGACAAAGCCTTTTCGTGGGAAAACCCGCTCAGCGCGCACGGGCTGATGCATATGGTCATTTCGAACGCGCACGCAGGCGACCCGTACCGCATCGACACCCTGTTCCTGTACATGGCGAATATGTCGTGGAACTCGTCGATGAACACGTCCGGCACGATGAAAATGCTGACCGACACCGACCCCGTCAGCGGCGACTATGTGATCCCGCGGATCATCTACTCGGACGCGTATAGTTCGGAAATGGTGGCCTATGCCGACCTGATCCTGCCGGACACCACCTATCTGGAACGGCACGACTGCATCAGCCTGCTGGACCGCCCGATCTGCGAAGCCGACGCCGCTGCCGACGCGATCCGCTGGCCGGTGATCGAGCCCGACCGCGACGTGCGCGGGTTCCAGTCGGTGCTCTGCGATCTTGGCGGACGGCTGGGACTGCCCGGTTTCGTCGCCGAAGACGGCAGCGCGAAATACGCGGACTACGCCGATTACATCACCAACCACATCCGCCGCCCCGGCATCGGACCGCTGGCCGGTTGGCGCAAGGACAAAGACGGCAAGGACCAGTCCGGTCGCGGCACTGCCAACCCCGACCAACTCCGGCGCTATATCGACAACGGCGGCTTCTGGTCCGAACACGTACCGGACGGCGCTGCCTACTATAAACCCTTCAACCGCGCCTATCAGGACTGGGCGGTCAAGCTGGGGTTCTACGACAGCCCGCAACCCTATATCTTCCAGCTATATTCCGAGCCCTTGCGCCGGTTCCAGATGGCGGGCCAAGGCAAAGGCACCCACCTGCCGCCCGACCACCTCGCAGAGCGGCTGGCCTCGACCATGGATCCGCTGCCGATCTGGTATCCGCCGTTCGAAGACAGCTCGGTCGACACCCGCGACTTCCCGATCCACGCCCTGACCCAACGCCCGATGGCCATGTACCATTCGTGGGGCAGCCAGAACGCGTGGCTGAGGCAGATCCACGGAATGAACCCGCTTTATGTGTCGTCCCGCATCTGGAACGACAAAGGCTTCTCCGACGGCGACTGGGCCCGCGTCACCTCGGCCCACGGGGAAATCACCGTGCCAGCGGTCGAGATGGCGGCGCTGAACGACCATACCGTCTGGACATGGAACGCGATCGGCAAACGGCGCGGCGCTTGGGCACTCGACCCCGCCGCACCGGAAGCGACAAAGGGCTTCCTGCTGAACCACCTGATCCACGAACTCCTGCCCCCAAAGGGCGACGGCATGCGGTGGACGAACTCGGACCCGATCACAGGTCAGGCCGCGTGGTTCGACCTGCGCGTGCGGATCGAGCGCTGCGATCCTCCGGCGGCAAGCCAACCCGCCCACGCCCCGATCCAAAGCCCGGTCCCCGCAGCACCAAAATCGCTGCGCTGGAAGGTGGGGAAATGACCGTGCCTGCCTTTGTGCCAGAAATATCCCCGCCGGAGGCTCCGACAGGGGCCACGCCGCGCACCGCCTGCCCGTTACACCCAGCCGGAGTCTCCCGCCCATGACCGCCCTGCCCCCGACAACGGACCGCAAACTGGGTCTGGTCATCGATCTGGACACCTGCGTGGGATGCCACGCCTGCGTGGTCGCCTGCAAAGGCTGGAACACCGAAAACTACGGCGCGCCGCTGTCGGATCAGGACGCCTACGGAGGCGCGCCGTCGGGCACCTTTTTGAACCGAGTCCACAGCTACGAAGTCCGCCCCACGACCGGCACGGCGAAACTGGTGCATTTCCCAAAATCCTGCCTGCATTGCGACGACGCGCCCTGCGTGACGGTTTGCCCGACGGGCGCCAGCTATAAGCGCAGCGCGGACGGGATCGTGCTGGTCAACGAAGACGCCTGCATCGGATGCGGGCTTTGTGCGTGGGCCTGCCCCTATGGCGCGCGCGAAATGGACGCCGATGCGGGCGTGATGAAGAAATGCACCCTTTGCGTCGACCGCATCTACAACGAAAACCTGCCCGAAGTAGACCGTGAACCGGCCTGCGTCCGCACCTGCCCCGCCGGTGCCCGCCATTTCGGAGACTTCGCAGACCCCGACAGCAACGTGTCGCGGCTGACCGAAGAGCGCGGCGGCTTCGACCTCATGCCGGAACTGGGGACCAAGCCGGTCAACAAATACCTGCCGCCGCGTGAACGGGACCGGTCCGAGGACATCGACATCCTTGCGCCCTACCTTGAACCCGTGACCGAGGACGCCAATGGTTTCCTTGGCTGGCTCGAACGCACTCTGTCGAAACTGCCCGGAGGCCGCTGATGCATCCCGCCCGCTCTGTCATCATCTTCACCACGCTCTCGGGTCTGGGGTTCGGGCTTTTGGTCTGGCTGGGGCTGGGGATGCCATCGCCTAAGGGGTTGGTCGCTTTTGTCTTTTTCACCATTGCCTATCTGCTTGCCGCAGGCGGGCTGGTCGCGTCGACCTTTCACCTGGGCCATCCCGAACGGGCCCTGCGCGCCTTTACCCAGTGGCGGACCAGCTGGTTGAGCCGCGAAGCCGTGATCAGCGTCGCCACGCTTTTGGTGATGGCGGCCTATGGCGCGGGGCTGGTGTTCTGGGACACGCGGATCGTCTGGCTTGGCTGGCTGGGGGCCGCATTGTCGCTGGCGACGGTTCTCGCGACCTCGATGATCTATGCGCAACTGAAGACGGTGCCGCGTTGGAACCACTGGACCACACCGGCGCTGTTTCTGGCGTTGTCGGTTGCGGGCGGGGCGCTCTTGGCGGGCCAGCTCCGCTTTGCCCTGCCGCTTCTGGCGGTCGCGGGCGGGGTGCAGGTTGTGGCATGGATGACCGGAGACAAACGGTTTCGCGGCAGGGGCACCTCGGTTGCGACGGCGACCGGCCTTGGCGGAATGGGAGACATCCGCGCCTTCGAGCCGCCCCACACCGGCACCAACTACCTCATGCGGGAAATGGTCCATGTGATCGGGCGCAAACACGCCTCGCGGCTGCGGATGCTGTCGCTACTGTTGGGATACGGCCTGCCCATCGCGCTGATGATGCTGCCGTTCAACCACTGGCTCGCACTTCTTGCCGTCATCGCCCATATCACGGGGGTCTTTGCGTCGCGCTGGCTGTTCTTTGCAGAGGCCGAGCACGTGGTCGGCCTCTACTATGGCAGAAAATAGCCGCGTTAGCGGATGCGCGCCTCGGTGTCGGCGTCAAAGAAATAGACCGACGCGGGATCAAAGCTCAGACCCACTTTGCTGCCTTCCTCGACCTCGGACACGCCGCGGATCTCGACGATGATCCGTTCGCCGGTCGGCGCGATCAGATAGGCATAGGATACGCCTCCTAGCCGCTCGGTCATGTCGACGGAATGGGTCTGGCCCTTTGGGTCGATGACCAGATGCTCGGGCCGGATGCCTGCAATCAGCGACTGTCCGTCCTTCACGCTTGCCGCGGTCTTCACCGCCGTGCCAAGCCCTTTGACCTCTGCCCCGCCCTTCGTGCCGGTCGAGGTCAGAAAGTTCATCGACGGAGACCCGATAAAGCCCGCGACAAAGCGGTTGTCGGGGTCGCGATAAAGATCCATCGGCTTGCCCACCTGTTCGATCACGCCCTTGCGCAGAACGACAATCTTGTCGGCCAGCGTCATCGCTTCGACCTGATCGTGGGTCACATAGATCATCGTCGCGCCGATTTCCTTATGGAGCCGCGCGATTTCGACCCGCATCTCGACCCGAAGCTCGGCGTCAAGGTTCGACAGGGGTTCGTCGAACAGGAACACCTCGGGGCCGCGCACGATGGCCCGCCCGATCGAGACACGCTGGCGCTGTCCACCCGACAGGGCAGCCGGTTTGCGCTTTAGGTATTCGTCCAGCTTGAGGATACGGCTGGCCTCGGCCACCTTTTCCTTGATTTCGGACTTTGGGCGGCCGTTCATGCGCAGGCCGAAGCCCATGTTTTCTTCGACCGTCATATGCGGGTACAGCGCATAGGTCTGGAACACCATCGCCACGCCCCGATCCGACGGATCAAGCCGCGTGACATCCCGCGTGCCGATCGAGATCGCGCCTTCGGTGGTTTCCTCTAGCCCCGCCACCATCCGCAGCAGCGTGGACTTGCCACAGCCCGAGGGGCCGACGAAGACGCAGAACTCGCCATCGCCGATCGCCAGGTCGACGCCGTGGATCACCTGGACATCCCCGTATTTCTT
>JALQXR010000670.1 GCA_023263105.1 Marivivens sp.
ACATACTGCATGCGCACTGTACCGGATCATGATGGGGACACCGTGTGGTGCCAGGCTTCAATTGGACCTCAGTCCTGGATCCCGACGTGCTGGGAGAAAAGACGCCTATCTACCCGCCCCGCGCCCCGCAGGTTTTCCCGCCCTGGGGTGTCCTTGGGGCTCCCATGACGGATGATGACGAGTGGAGCGACGGGGACGATTCCGGCCAGGAGCGCCACCACCACGACGACGGCCCCCCCTGCTGCGACCCGACGCTCCTCGCCGAGCACGGGATCGTCGAGGAGGAGGGGCCGAGGGGCGAAGGGGGCACACCGGGTACTGTGCATGCATGTGTGTATGTGTCTGTTTGTGTGTGACATGTGTGTGTTTGCACGTACACACACACACACATGTGTGTGTGTGTGTGTGTGTGTGTGTGCTGTGTGTGTCTGTTTATCTCTCTGTGTGTATGTGTGTCTGTTTATCTGTGTGTGTATTTATGTGTATGCATATGTGTTGTTTGTGT
>JALQXR010000671.1 GCA_023263105.1 Marivivens sp.
ATGTCCTTTTTTTCGCTAAATAACTGACGCACGCCAGGCCGTTAGGACTTGACGTGTGAAGCAATGAAGGTGATGAGCGACATGTACCCCTAATGTCCAATCAAACCCAACCGAAGCCAACCATGAACCACTCAATCACAACCGCTGCACACACACACATACACACGCGACACAGACACACAGACACATACACACGCACACAGACACACACGCGCACACACGCGCTTTCGCACACACACACACACACACACACACACACACACACACACACACACACGCACGTCCAAACGGTATATACGCACGCAGTTCTTCCGTCATCACACTCACGCCCACGCCCAGGAGTTGCATAAGTCAATACCAAAGAACGACATCAGTACTGGAAACATCGGGATCATAAAGCATTGCTGTGATGGTTTCGCATTGCTTGGCCGCCAACAGTTAAGCCTAGCACCTTACAATGATGGACAAAACCAAACAAGCACGTACTACGCACATTGTCCGACT
>JALQXR010000673.1 GCA_023263105.1 Marivivens sp.
ATTGACAAGCAATGAATGACCATCAGTCGGTAGGCACAACACGTAGCACTGCCGCCCAATCCACAAACTTGTTGACGCAAGCGCTTCGCAGTTTATTGACAATCAACAGGTGACTGGAGTTGCACTGCCCCCCTCGCTTCGTTGTACAGTACTACACCGCGGAATGGAAACCGGCATTTCTGAGGCAAGCAAGAGAGTTTCTATTTTTTCCTTTGCTACCCAGGGAGGCAAGCAAGTGAGTTCCTATTTTCGACAGAGGAACTGGGTCCAAGCCCGAGAGGCTCAGATCCGGTTCCCTGCAGGCTGACTTGAGTTTGATAGTATAGAATGATCCTCCTGCGCGCGTCAGCGCGCAAGCTCCACGATTTTTCGTTATCTATGACTCACAATTCCCACTCGCCAGCTCGAGATTCGGCCGAGACTCTATACAGTACAGGGTAGATAAAACACACTGTCAAGGCCACCAGGCCCCAAGTAAGAGAGGTCCTATTTTTCTGGGAGGAA
>JALQXR010000674.1 GCA_023263105.1 Marivivens sp.
CTCACCTAAGGGATGGCCGTGGTTGGTGCTTTGGTAGCTAGGACTCGGAGTCCCATGGGTGTTGGCACAAGTATGGCTATGGTGGTAGTGGTGGTGGTGGTGGCTATGGTGGTGGCTATGGTGGTGGTGGTGGTGGTGGTGGTGGTGGTGGTGGTGGTGGTGGTGGTAGGGCGGGGCATAGCTTTGACCATGGTTGCTAGAATGGAGGTGGTGGTAGTGGCTTGCATGGTATCCCGACAGGCTGCTGCTTGCTTGATGCCCATGGAAGCTAGGGTGCTTATCACTATGGCCTTGGTCTTGATGAGAAGAGAAGCCGTAGTTGAGGTGGCCATAAGATCCGTGCATGCGGCTTGGGGGGCGGCTTGGGCTAGGGCTCGGGCTAGGGCTAAAGTTAGGGATAGGGCGGTTATGGCTCTCGCGGTAGCTACTGCCCCTGGTACGGCCATCGCTCGGACCGCGCTGGTGGCGGCTTGGACTACGCCCCCGTCTGCGGCTCTGGCTCT
>JALQXR010000675.1 GCA_023263105.1 Marivivens sp.
GGTGTCCCTTTTAAAAGAGACGCCATGGGGTGC
Source organism: Marivivens sp. (assembly GCA_023263105.1). Lineage (GTDB taxonomy): Bacteria > Pseudomonadota > Alphaproteobacteria > Rhodobacterales > Rhodobacteraceae > JALQXR01. The sequence continues at coordinate 34 of JALQXR010000675.1, forward strand.
GCATGACAGTCGCCCCCGCGCGCCAGTCAACGCGCCGGTTTCCTCCATCTTTCCCTCAGCGCACTTGTAAGGTACGTGATCACTGCTCAGGAAAGATGTCAGACTCATAAGGGCGTTGTAAAGGGAAGGTTGTTACGCGTCTGGGAGAACACTAGTACAACCACACACACACACACACACACACACACACACACACACACACACCGGAGCGTCTGCATTTTTGGCGACCGCCATGGGGAGAGTAGTCGGATTGCGGCCATGCGGTACACTTGATATTGCTGAGAAGAGTAAATCACTCGAAGCCAGGACTTCCATTCTGCTCAAAAATAGTCGCAACATTCATGGCATAGATTTTATCCTATCAAACCAATCGCAGACCAAGCAAGTGGTGTGAGTGCAATGATCGGAAGATGGCAGTACACGCACCGTCTCTCTCTCTCTCTCCCCCCCCCTCCTCTCCCCCCCCCGCT
>JALQXR010000676.1 GCA_023263105.1 Marivivens sp.
GAGGAGTATTTTTGGGGCTTTTTTTTGGATAACTGTTTTCTTTGAAAGTGTGGATTCTTGCTGAAACCCTCGGTTAGGGTCAGGGTAAGGGCTAGCATTAGGGTTAGTGTTTGGCTGCCTGAGGCCTAACCATAACCTTAACAGCAAGCCAGGTGTTCTGCCCTTCATCTGGGATTAGGGTTAGGTTTAAGGGTAGGGATAGCGTGAGTTTTAGAGCCACATTCAGGGGTAGGTTTTGGGCTACGGGTGGTCCGTTTCCACCCTTTGAACGCACCATCACCCCTCCTACTTTTTTTATGCGGGGCAGGGGTTGAGGGTCACACCATGGGTGTATGTGATTATATGCATGTGGTCACATGTATGTGAGCAAGTGTGTTTCTGTGCGTGTGTGTGTGTGTGTGTGTGTGTGTGTGTGTGTGTGTGGTTGTTTCTGTGTCGTTCTGTGTCACTATGTGTGTGTGTGTTTGTGTATGTGTTTGTGTATGTGTTTGTGTGTGTGTTT
>JALQXR010000677.1 GCA_023263105.1 Marivivens sp.
GGTGAAGTTTTGAGCTTAGAATGGTGCCGTTTAGCGTTTTGATTGTGCAGTTTTGCGATTTGATGGTGCAGTTTTGCGTTTTGAATGTGAAGTTTTGCGATTTGATGGTGCAGTTTTGCTATTCGAGGGTGAAGTTTTGCTGGTCGATGGTGCAGTTTTGCGCTTTGATGGGGCAGTTTTGCGCTTTGAGGGCGCAGTTTTGCGTTTCGATCATGCAGTTTTGCGATTTGATGGTGAAATTTTGCGCTCTGATGGTGCAGTTTTGCGCTTTAAGGGCGAAGCTTTGCTCTTTGATGGTGCAGTTTTGCGCTTCGTGGGTGAATTGTTGCGTTTTGATGGTGCAATTTTGCGCTTCGATGGTAAAATTTTGCGCTTTGATAAAACATTTTCGCTTTGATGGTGAAGTTTTGCGCTCGGATATTGCAGTTTTGCATTTTGCTGGTGCGGTTATGCATTTTGAATATGAAGTTTTGCATTTTGATTGTCAGTTTTGCGTTCTGAT
>JALQXR010000678.1:0-260 GCA_023263105.1 Marivivens sp.
TGGCGGCGCACACGTGTTGTCCGGAAGGAGTGAAGGCGACGCCCGCGTTGAGACGGCCGGGGACCTAGGGGGGAGACGTACGGAATCAAGTAGAGAGAGAGAGGAAGGGAGAGAGAGTGGTAGGAATCGAGGGGGTGGAAAAGATTCTCGACCGCGGCGCTCCACAGGAAGCCACCACCCTCGGTGTCGTACAGGCTGACACCGGCCTGGCGATCCATCACGGCCAAGAACCGGCCGCTAGGGGACCAGGCCAGCGAGAG
>JALQXR010000678.1:270-502 GCA_023263105.1 Marivivens sp.
CACGCTCCGCCACAGCCCCGGGGGGGTGGTGGGGGTGGGGTTGGTGGTGGTGGTGGCGGTGGTGGCGGTGGTGGTGGTGGTGGCGGTGGTGGTGACGGTGGTGGTGGTGTTGGTGGTGGTGGTGGTGGTGGTGACGGTGGGGACGGTGGTGGTGGTGGTTGCGACGGCGGTCGTGTTGGCGTTGGGCGTTGTAGTGGTCGTGGTGGTGGTGCTGCTGCTGGTATGAGTCGAA
>JALQXR010000067.1:0-10670 GCA_023263105.1 Marivivens sp.
ACCAGCAGAGGCGCGAACTGGGCGCGGCGCCATTCGTTGCCGCCCGTGGCCAGCGCACCCAGCGTGTTGCCGTGATAGCTCTGGCGTCGCGCGATCACGCGGTGGCGGGTGGTTTGCCCGATCTCAAGGAAATACTGGCGCGCCAGTTTGATCGCGGCCTCTACGGCTTCGGACCCGCCCGACACCAGATAGACGCGGTCGATCCCTTCGGGGGCTGCGGCGACCAGCGTGTCCGCCAGTTGCTCGGCCGCGTCCGAGGTGAAAAATCCGGTATGGGCAAAGGCCAGCCGGTCCAGCTGATCGTGCAGCGCCGCGCGGACGCGGGGGTTGGAATGACCAAGGCAGGACACTGCCGCCCCGCCCGATCCGTCCAGATATCGCTTGCCGTTTGCGTCGACAATGTAGCACCCGTCACCAGACGCCGCATGGGGAAGCGCGCCTTTGGTGGATCGGCCGAAAATATGGTTGGGCATCTCTTTGCTCCGGTAGTGAGGTGGCGGGGCGCCGGATGACGCCCTGCCGTCGGTCTTAGAACGCAGGCTTTGTCTGGCGCCGACGCTGAAGCATCACAACGAAGCCTAGCAGCAAAAGAGCCGGAATGTAGAACACCTGTTTCGGCAGCCGGTGCGCCGGAGCCAAGAGGCTGACGACTTCGACCCGTTCGTCCATGTAGAAATCGAACCCGTTCAGCTTTTCCTGATAAGGCGTGCCGAACATCGGTTCGTCCATGAACATCTGCTCGCCCTCGGCCATCAGGAACAGACCGGCTGCGGACGCGCGGTCCGTGGCGGGGTCGGTTTCCTCGACCGTGTGGACGATGGTGGTCTGGGTGATGTCTCCGGTCGTGAAGGACGGTCCCGACACGACAAAGCGGACCTTGTCGCCGACCTCTGCCTCGTCAAAGGCGGCGGCCAGAGTCGTCGGCGGCGCCTCGACGAACGGATCGGACACGCGGTTCAACCAGAAACCCGGCACGAACAGAGTGAAGGCGACCAGCAACAGCGCGGCGCTTTCCCACTTGCGGCTGGGGGCCAGGAAGTAGCCCTGCGTCGCGGCAGCAAAGAGCAACATCGCGATGGTCGCCACGATGAACACAAAGATCGCCTGTAAGATCCCCGCCGTCGTCCCCAAATCGACGCCATACAGGATCAGCGTCGGGTTGTAGATGAACAGGAACGGCAGCGCGACGGTCCGCATCGAATAGAAGAACGCGGTAAAGCCCGTCTTGATCGGATCGCCCCCCGACACCGCCGCGGCGGCGAAACTGGCCAACCCGACCGGCGGGGTCACATCCGCCATGATGCCAAAGTAGAACACGAACAGATGTGCCGCGATCAGCGGAACGATCAGCCCCTGTTGCGCGCCCAGAGTCACCACGACAGACGCCATCAGCGACGACACGACGATATAGTTCGCCGTCGTCGGCAGCCCCATCCCGAGGATCAGCGAGAACACACCGATCAGGCAGAGCATGATCATCAGGTTGCCGCCCGACAGGACTTCGACCAGACCGGCAAGTTCGGTGCCGATAGGGGTCTTGGTCACGGTCGCCACGATGATACCGGCCGCCGCCGTGGCGACACCGATACCGATCATGTTGCGGGCCCCCGCGATCATCCCGTCGACCAGATCCCGCACACCCGCGCGGAAGCCTTCGGCCACCGACTGCTGGCGGAAGTAGGCCTTGATCGGGTGCTGGGTCAGAATGATCAGGATCATCGCCCCGACCGCATAGAAGGCGGATTTCGCGGGCGACTGCATTTCGATCATCAGGAACCAGACCAGCACGAGGATCGGCAGAAGAAAGTGCAGGCCGGTGGGAAAGACCTCGGCCACGGTCGGCAGCTTAAAGGTCCGGTCGTTGGGGTCGTCCAGCGTCAGGTCGGGATGCTTTGCGGCAGTCCGGACCATCAGAACATAGACGACCGCCATCACGGCCATGACCACCGGATCGGCAATGCCGGGAGCGGCGGCGCGCAGGCCGTTGATGACATAGACCAGCGCGGTAAAGGCAATGCCCGCCACCGCGAAGCCCACAAAGATCTTAAGGAACATACGACCGATGTTGGTGGCCACGCCCAGCGCGGGCATGTCTTTCTTCAGCGCTTCCAGATGCACGATATAGACCAGTGCGATGTAGGAAATAACCGCCGGAATAAAGGCGTGCTTGATCACCTCGACATAGGAAATGCCGATGAATTCAACCATGAGAAAGGCCGCAGCCCCCATCACCGGCGGCATGATCTGGCCGTTGACAGAGGACGCGACTTCGACCGCGCCTGCCTTTTCGGACGAAAAGCCGACCCGCTTCATCAGCGGAATGGTAAAGGTGCCGGTGGTCACGACGTTGGCGATGGACGAGCCGGAAATCAGGCCGGTCAGGGCCGAGCCGACAACCGCGGCCTTTGCAGGACCGCCACGCAACGCACCCAGACCCGCAAAGGCGATCTGGATAAAGTAGTTGCCCGCGCCCGCCTTATCGAGGATCGCGCCGAACAGCACAAAGAGGAACACAAAGGCCGTCGACACGCCCAGCGGGATGCCGAAGACACCGGTGGTGTCCAGCCACTGCGCGTTGACGATGGACCGGTACGACAGGCCCTGATGCTCGATGATGTCGGGGATCAGCCAGCCCGTGCCCATGTAGGCATAGAGCAAAAAGAGGCTGCCCACGATCGTCAGAGCCGGCCCCAGCGCACGACGCGACGCTTCCAGCAGCAACACGATGCCGACCGTGCCGATGATGATCTGGGTCTGCGTCGGCAGGCCGGACCGCGCGGTCACAGCCAGTTCGCGCGAAAACAGGAAGATATAGAACGCACAACCCGCGCCCGCGATCGCAAGGATCCAGTCCGTCACCGGAATGCGGTTGCGCGGCGAAGACTTGAGAGCCGGATAGGCCAGAAACGCCAAAAGGATCGCAAAGCCAAGGTGCACGGGCCGCGTCTGCGACGAATTCAGCACCGGCAGATACTGACCGAACCACAATTGCGGCTGGGCGATCCAAAGCTGGAACAGCGACCACATGAAGGCCGTCGCCGAGATGAATAGAGCAATGTTCTTATTCGTGGGCGCGCGTCCGCCCGTGTCAGTGCTGGCGACGAGGTCCTGAAGCTCTTCTTCCGAAAGCCCCTGCCCCGTGGTGTTCTGGTTATCCGCCATTTATTATCCCTCTTTTTCAAAACGGGCCGCCGAAATAGTCCGGCGGCCCGAGGTCAGATTACAGGTCAGGCCGTCTGGCCATCGCTGTTGGTCACTGGATCAGGCCGACTTCGCGGAAGTACTGCTCTGCACCGGGGTGCAGCGGCGCGGACAGGCCGTCGTTGGCCATCTGAGCCGGATCGAGGTTGGCAAATGCCGGGTGCAGGCCACGGAACTGGTCGATGTCCGAGAAGACAGCCTTGACCAGAGCGTAGACGACTTCGCCCGGGGTCGAGGCCGAGGTCACGAGCGTCGCGCCGACACCAAAGGTCATCACGTCGTTGTCGTTGCCGCGGTACATGCCGCCCGGAATGGTGGCCACACGGTAGTAGGGGTTGTCGGCAACCAGCTGATCGACGGCAGCACCGGTCACATTGACCAGAACAGCGTCACAGGCGGTGGTGGCTTCCTGAATGGACCCCGACGGGTGACCGACGGTGTAGACCATTGCGTCGATGTTGTTGTCGCACAGAGCCTGGCTCTGCTCGGCGGCCTGCAGCTCGGACGCGAGGGCGAAGTCACCCATGGTCCAGCCCAGAGCACCCATCAGCACTTCCATCGTGTCGCGCTGGCCCGAACCCGGGTTGCCGACGTTGACGCGCTTGCCCTGCAGGTCTTCGAAGTTGACGATGCCGGCATCGGCACGGGCAACCACGGTGAACGGCTCGGGGTGGATCGAAAAGACCGAACGCAGATCGGGGTTTGCACCCTGCTCTTCGAAGGAGCCAACGCCGTTAAAGGCTTTGAACTGGACGTCCGACTGAGCCACGCCAAAGTCCAGCTCGCCCGAGCGGATGGCGTTCACGTTGTAGACCGACCCACCGGTGGATTCGACCGCACAGCGGATGCCGTGCTCGTCGCGGGTTTTGGCCATCATGCGGCAGATCGCGCCGCCGGTCGGATAGTAGACGCCGGTCACGCCGCCCGTCCCGATCGAGACGAAATCCTGAGCAAATGCAGGGACTGCCGCTACGGCAACCGCTGCTGCCCAGCTAAGAGATTTAAGGTTCATTTCGGACCTCCGATTTTGAGAAATTACACAACTCCGACACAAACGTTACATTTTTGGCAAATAGTAATGCAATTGCTTTATTTCCCGCGAAAGCTATGATGCCGTCGACCGGACGTTAGCAAGAACACCCCCTAACCGATGACAATCGAACAAAAAATTCGCGCTGACTTGATGCAGATCGCACGTGACGGGACCCCTAAATTAAAGGGTCTTGCGCAGTGGATGCTCGATAATCTGGACCAAATCGCCTTCCATTCGATTCGTACCGTGGCGCAAATCGCCGATTCGAATCCGAACAACGTGATTCGAATCGCGAGCCAGTTGGGCTACAGCGGCTACGATGCGATGCGTGCGGACGTGCAGAAAGTCGTCTCGGCGCGGTCCAATGCGCAGTACAGTTCGCGGGCCCAGGCGCTCCGGACCCGCGACGAAAACACGGTTCTGGAAGAGATCGCCAGATCGCGTCTGGCGAACATGGAGTCGATCTTTCACGAAGAGTCCTTGTCGGTCCTGCTGGACTGTATCGACCCCCTCTTGAAGGCGCGCAAAGTCTATTCGGTGGGCGTGCGCAGCTGCTTTTCCGTCGCCCATTATTTTAGCTACGTCGGTGGCATGGCCTTTGACAATTTCGAGCCAGCCCCCAGCCAGCCCGGAGCCATTCAGGACCAGATGACCGGCGCCGGATCCAAAGAGATCGTCATGGCGATCACCTATCAGCATTAGTCGTCCGAGGTCGTCCGCGCCTGCGATATCGCGCAGGAATGCGGGGCGCGGGTGCTGGCCCTGACCGACGCGTATTCGTCGCCTATCGCGCGCGACGCATGGAAAGTGGTCCGCGTCCCGATGGCGGGTCCCCAGTTGATGCCGTCGCTTGGCGCCGCCTTTGCCGCGGTCGAGGTGCTTTTGGCCGCCATGGCCTATCGCTCGCCGGTCGCGGCGGAAAAAATCGCGCGGACCGAACAGAGTTTCCGGCGTTTCGGCGGCTACTCGGCCGAGTGATCAGGCGGCAGGCGGCCAGATTTTGGCAACCATGGTCAACACATCGTACTGAGCCACGACCTCGGCGTTCTGGTTGGTGACCTGACAGTCCCAGCGGACTTCGCCGTGGTCGGCATTGATGCGGGGGTTGATGTCTTTGCAGGTCAGCCGCACCTGCAGGCTGTCGCCCGCATTCACCGGCTTGGCGAACCGCAGATTATCGACCCCGTAGTTGGCCAGCACCGGTCCGGGCGCGGGATCGACGAAAAGTCCCGCCGCAAAGGACACGATCAGATAGCCATGCGCCACGCGGCCGTCAAAGAACGGGTTCGCGCGGGCCGCTTCTTCGTCCATGTGGGCATAGAAGGTGTCACCGGTGAAATGCGCAAAGTGTTCGATGTCCTCTAGCGTCACCACGCGCGACTCGGTCACGTGCTGGTCACCCACCCTCAGGTCGGACAGCGCGCTGCGGAACGGGTGCGGCGGCGATTTGCGGGTCGGAGCGCCGTCGAACCAGCGTCCTGTGATAGAGGCCATCATGCCGGGCGACGCCTGCACCGCGCTGCGTTGCATATAGTGTTTGACGCTGCGCACGCCGCCCAGTTCCTCGCCCCCTCCGGCGCGTCCGGGTCCGCCGTGCACCAGCATCGGCAGGGGCGACCCATGTCCGGTCGAGGATTTGGCCGTGTCGCGGTTCCCGACCAGCAGCCGCCCGTGATAGGGCGCCATGCCCAGCACGGCCTGTTCGGCTACCGCGCTGTCGTTGGTGAACAGCGACGACACCAGCGATCCCTTGCCGCGATGGGTCAGGGCGACGGCTTCGTCCAGATCGTCATAGGGCATGATGGTCGAAACGGGGCCAAAGGCTTCGACGTCATGAACCGCGCCCGCATCAGAGGGACGGTCGCAATACAGCACGACGGGCGACAGGAACGCGCCCTTTTCGGCGTCGCCCGATTGGACCGACACGCGGTCGGGGTCGCCAAAGACGACTTCGGCATCGGCGCTCAGGTCTTTGATGCGGTCGCGGACCTCTTGCCGCTGGTCAAGACTGGCCAGCGCGCCCATCCGCGTCGCTTCGTCCGCCGGATTGCCGATGGCGATCTTCGACAGGCGATCGGACAGGGCCTTGGTCACGGCCTGGGTCAATCCTCGGGGCACAAAGGCGCGGCGGATCGCGGTGCATTTCTGACCCGCTTTCACCGTCATCTCGCGGGCCACCTCGCGCACAAAGAGGTCGAATTCAGGGCTGTCGGGGCCTGCGTCGGGGCCAAGGATCGTCGAGTTCAGGCTGTCGGCCTCCATCGAGAACCGGACCGAATTCGCCACGATTGCCGGATGCACCCGCAGGCGCTGGCCCGTGGCCGCCGAGCCGGTAAAGGTCACGACGTCCTGACAGGTCACGTGGGACAGCAGGTCTCCGACCGATCCCGACACCAGTTGCAGCGCGCCGGCGGGCAAGTGCCCCGCCTGCAAGATGCGCCGCACGACCAGTTCGGTCAGATAGGCGGTCTGGCTGGCGGGTTTGATCACCGCCGGCAGACCGGCAAGGATCGTCGGCGCCAGCTTTTCCAGCATCCCCCAAACCGGAAAGTTGAAGGCGTTGATGTGGACCGCGACGCCCAAGAGCGGCGACATGATGTGCTGTCCGACAAAGCTGCCGTCGCGGGCCAGACCTTCGGGGTCGCCATCCAGCAGCAGGCGGCTGTTGGGCAATTCGCGACGGCCCTTGGAGGCATAGGACAGAACCGTCCCGATCCCGCCTTCGATATCGACCCATGCGTCACCCCGGGTGGCGCCGGTTGCAAGGCTTTCGGCATAGAACGCCTCTTTGTGCTCCATCAGGTCGACCGCCATCGCCTTCAGCGCCATCGCGCGTTCGTGGAACGTCATCGACCGCAGCGTCGGTCCGCCGACCCTGCGGCCCCAGTCCAGAGCCGCGCCCATATCCAAGCCGGACGCGTCGATCCGCGCTACAACCGCGCCAGTCGAGGCATCGCGCAGGTCAACCGGTGCGCCAGACCCGTTTTGCCAGTGTCCCGACAGGTAACTTTGCAACAGACGGGGGGTCCGTGATTGATCGGCCATGAATAGTCCTCAGGTCAGATTGAGACCGGCCAGAACGGCGGTCATTCGGTCACGCCAGTCCTGCGCGAGTTCGTCGTTCGTGCGATGCCGCAGCCCCAGCCGCGCAAGCCGGTCGAACCGGTCAGAGCCCGACTTGCCAAAGGTCATCGCCACGCGCGGCTGCCAATACTCCAGAGACTCGCGCACATCGGCAAGGGTTCCGCCACCGCTTTCGCCCGTCAGGATCGCGCGGACACCGGCCACGGCCAGTTCGGCGTGGCGGGACTCTCGGGGGGCGATGGAGCGGAAGACCTCGGCCAGCGGGGCGTAAGACAGGCGGGACAGTTCCGACATCTGCACGACGCTGGCCTGCCCCATGAGCAGGTTCATCACAACCGCATCCACCCACCCCTGCAACGGGTAATGGAACACCGAAAGCCGCATATCCGCGCCCGCGCGCGCCGCGCCCAGATCCGCGTCACGCGACAGCCGCGCGGCCCAAGGGTGGTGGCGGGCATAGCGGTCGGTGTCGGCCCCGAATTCGCCCATGATCTCTAGGACGCGGCCCGCGTGGTCGGCCTTTTCCAGCGTGATCCGCGCCGCGCTGATCCGCGCCACGATCCCCGGGGCGTCGTTGATCGTATCGGCAAATCCGGCGGACCCCGCCAGCTGGCTGTCCACAAAACTGGCCATAAGGCGCAGCAACTCGCCGCGATAGCGGGGCGGCACGTTGGCCGGCGACGTCAGAACCCCGCCCTTGGCCAGATAGTCCGCGATATCCATGTGGTCGCCGTCATGACCGGCGGCGTCACCGGTGGGCGTGTCGTCGTGCATCGGAGCCTCCTCAGGCATCGTAGCTTACCACGATCTTGTCGGTCAGCGGCATACACTGGCAGGTCAGAACATAGCCCTGCCGGACCTCGTAATCCTCTAGCGCGTGGTTCACGGCCATTTCGGCTTCGCCTTCCAGCACCTTGGCGCGGCAGGTCGAACAGACCCCCGCTTTGCAGGCAAAGGGCGCGTCGATGTCAGAGGCAAGCGCCGCGTCCAGCAGGCTCTGGCCCTCTTTCGGCATTTTGAAACTGCGGGACGATCCGTCGATAATCACCGTGGCTTCGGTCTGGGCGCCGGCACGGGCGGCGTCGATGCTGACCGCCTTCTTTGTCGCGCGACCCGGTTGGCCCGACGCAAAGAGTTCGAATTTGATGCGCGTGTGATCCAGCCCGTGATCGCGAAGCGACTGGGCAATGGTCAGCATCATCGGCTCGGGGCCGCAGATAAAGGCAAGGTCCACGTCGCCCGCGTCGATCCAGTGTTCGAACAGAGCGTCCATTTTCTGGGCGTCGACGCGTCCGGTGAACAGGTCGATATCCTGCGCCTCGGACTCTAGCACGTGAATGACCGACAGGCGCTGGACAAAGGTGCTTTTGAGATCCTCGATCGTTTCGCGGAACATGATCGAACTGATCTGGCGGTTGGCATAGACCAGCGTAAAGCGGGCCTTCGGTTCGCGCGTCAGCACGGTCTTGATGATCGACAGCAAAGGCGTGATCCCCGACCCGCCCGCAAAGCCAAGATAGTGGCGTTCCGACGCGGGGTCCAAAGGCGCGTGGAACCGGCCCATCGGCGGCATGGCGTCCAGCACATCCCCGACCTTCAGCTGTTCGTTGGCCCAAGTGGAAAAGGCGCCGCCGTCCACCCGCTTGATCCCCACCTGCAAGATACCGTCATCCAGTCCGGCACAGACCGAATATGACCGGCGCAGCTCTTCTCCGTCAAAGTCACGACGGAACGTAAGGTATTGTCCCTGAACGAATTTGAACGCCTCGGCGTCTTCGGCTCTGGGCTGCAGGGTCACGGCGACCGCGTCGCGGGTTTCGGGGCGGATGTCGGTCACGGTCAAAGGGAAGAAACGCGCCATCCTACCACTCCGCATCCGGATAGGCGCGCGGCAGGAACTGCATCGTCGCCAGAATGTGCCCAAGGTGTTCGGTGTGCCGCCCGCTTTTGCCGCCCTGATGGGCAAAGTCGTTGTCGGGGCGGGTCAACGTCGCGGCCTCCAGCACCTCGTTCACGGTCGCGTCGAACGCGGGACGAAGCGAGGCCGGATCGGGCATCAAACCCGCCTGCACGATTGCCGCGTCGGTGTCATCGGCCACAAAGGCCTCGGCGGCCCAAGTCCAATGACCATCCAGCGCCTTTTGCATCCGGCGGTGGCTCTGGTCGGTTCCGTCGCCCAAGCGGATCACCAGATCGGCCGAGCGTTCCAGATGATAGGCGACCTCGCGCACCGCTTTCTGGGCGATGGCAACGACGCGGTCGTCCGACGACGCGGCCAGCGCCTTGAGCATCTCATGGTGCCATGCGTCGAACAGGAACTGCCGCATCAGGGTCGCGCCGAAATCGCCGTTCGGACGCTCGACCAGCAAAAGATTGCAGAATTCGGCCGCGTCGCGGCGATAGGCCAGATCGTCGGCAGTCCGGCCCTGCCCTTCGACCTCGGCGGCAAGCCCGAGCCACATCTGCGTCTGGCCGATCAGGTCAAGCGCGGTGTTCGCCATCGCGATGTCTTCTTCAAGGATCGGCGCATGGCCGCACCATTCGCTTACGCGGTGCCCCAGAATAAGCGCAGAGTCACCCATCCGCAGGCAAAGCTGAAAGAGAGGCGTCATTACATATGCCCCACGTCGTCGGGAATGTCGTAAAAGGTGGGGTGGCGATAGACCTTAGAGTTCGACGGCTCGAACAGCGGGCCCTTGTCCGACGGGGCCGACGCCACGATGTCCGAAGACCGGACAGCCCAGATGCTGACCCCTTCGTTGCGACGCGTATAGACGTCGCGGGCGTGCTTGATCGCCAGTTCGGCGTCGGGCGCGTGCAGGCTGCCCACGTGACGGTGGTTCAGCCCGTGCTGGCCGCGGATAAAGATCTCCCACAGGGGCCATTCCTTGGACATCGTTGTGTCTCCTGTCGTTATTCTGCGGCGTGGCGGTTCTGACGCTTTTCGGCGTTGGCCATCAGCCCTTCGCGGAACCAAGCGCCGTCTTCCCATGCGCGGGTTCGGGCCTCGATGCGTTCTTCGTTACAGGGGCCGTTGCCCTTTAGAACGTCATAGAATTCGGTCCAGTCCGGTTCGCTGAAGTCGTGGCCGCCCTTTTCCTCGTTCCATTTCAGCCCTTCGTCGGGCACGGTCAGGCCAAGGAATTTTGCCTGCGGCACGGTCTGGTCCACGAATTTCTGGCGAAGCTCGTCGTTGGTGTTGATCTTGATCTTCCATGCCATCGACTGGGCCGAGTGGACCGATTCCTTGTCCGATGGGCCGAACATCATCAGCGACGGATACCAGAACCGGTTCAGCGCATCCTGCGCCATTGCCTTTTGTTCCGGCGTGCCGCGGGCCATCTTCATCATG
>JALQXR010000067.1:10680-10926 GCA_023263105.1 Marivivens sp.
GATGGAATGGCCCTGCCGCTGGTGGAAACTTTCTTCCTTGCAGATGCGGACCATGGCGCGGGCGTAGGGTCCATAGGACGTCCGCTGTAGCGGCACCTGATTCATGATCGCGGCCCCGTCGACCAGCCATCCCACCGCGCCGATATCGGCCCAGGTCAGGGTGGGATAGTTGAAGATCGACGAATATTTCATCCGGCCCGACAACAGCTGTTCGGTCAGGTCGTCGCGGCTCACGCCCAGCGTTTC
>JALQXR010000680.1 GCA_023263105.1 Marivivens sp.
CTGCGAGTCTGTGTTTCTGTGTTTCTGTGTGTCTGTGAATCGTACCGTGACCACACGTCCTGGTGGGGGTCGATGAAGACGCTAATGTTATGCTCAGAGCACTTCCGCACCACCGCAACGACGTATGCTATGTACGCGTCATCATAGACCTAAGTCGGCGTTCGTGAGTAGTTTGCGTTGTGTGTGTGTGTGTGTGTGTGTGTGTGTGTGTTTGCGTGTGTCATGTCTGCATGTTGATGCGTGTCTGTGTGTTTGTCTGTGTGTGCCTATGCGTGTATGTATCTGTGTGTGTCTGTGTGTATCTACCCCAGGCCCCTCGTGCTCAACGGCCTCCCACGTAACGAGGAAGCGAAGGAAGGAAAAGCCCCATGCCCGGAGGCGTCCCAAATGCTCATCAGCCTATAGTTAGGTGTTCTCGTGTTTGTCTCTCTGTGCGTTTGTGTGGGTGTGGGTGTGAGAGTGTTTGTCTCTCTGTGTGTTTCTGTGTGTTTGTGTGTGTGT
>JALQXR010000681.1 GCA_023263105.1 Marivivens sp.
TCCCGGTCCAGCGTCAGTTCCACCCGGCCGCCGCAGCACTGGCCGATCTCGGGGCCGAGGGGCACGTCCATCACGGCGCGGTCCTCGCCCCGCGCCAGCATCTGCCGCGCGCGGTCGACGGCGAGGTATTCCAGTTGCCCGCCGCCGATGGTTCCGGTGACGGCCTCCGCCCCCACCATCATCTCGGCCCCTTCCTCGCGCGGGGTCGAGCCGCGGGCGCGGGTGATGCGAACGCGGATCATCCGCCGCTCAGGGCCAGCGGCCCGCCCCGCAGCCGTTCGACGGCCATCAGCACCCGTTCCGGCGTGGCGGGGGCATCCAGTCGCGGGCATTCGCGGTAATCCGCGACCGAGGCGACAGCGTGGCCGATCGCCTCGAAGACCGAGATGCCCAGCATGAAGGGCGGCTCGCCCACGGCCTTGGACCGCTTGATCGTGCGTTCCTTGTTTTCCGACCACTCGGCCAGCTTCACGTTGAAGACCTTGGGCCGGTCCGACGCG
>JALQXR010000682.1 GCA_023263105.1 Marivivens sp.
AGGATATAATCGCCATCAGTGCGGTGGTGACGGCACTCTCGGGAATGGGTATCTGGGTACGTGGACACGACACGCACAAACTCACATACATACACACACACACACACACACACACAAACACACACACATGCACTCCCTTCCACACAGGCCCTGTGCCATCGCATCCGGACGCTGGTGCCGCGGCGTCGGTCAGTGGCCGTTGACAGTGGCCGTGTCTCCCTGCTACAGCAGGAGAGACGGAGCTCGCTCATCAACTAAAATAGCAAGTCTGCAATAGCCTTACGTCTTTATAGAAACCTGTAAATGGAATTAATGGACTCCCTTTATTAAGAAATGTAGCAAAGCATATATAACTAGCTAATCCTATACATGTACTAGCTACAGGTGCTCAAGATACCAATACTTAAATCGCCATTACACTGCCGAAGGTGTAATGCACTGCACTCTGCTGCCTTTATTCCTTCGCTGCTTGCCTCGGAGCTGCAGCTTCCGCTGTCCTC
>JALQXR010000683.1 GCA_023263105.1 Marivivens sp.
CATTCAAAGAGCAAAACTGCACCATCAAAACGCAGAACTTCACCATCAAACAGCAAAACTGCACCCGCACAACGCAAAATTGCACCATCAACACGCAACACTGCACCATCAAAGTGCAAACCTGCACCATCGAAGCGCATCACTCCGCCTTCAAACCGCAAAGTTGCACCATCAAAGCGCAACACGTCACCTTCAAATCGCAAAACTTTGCAATCGAACTGAAAATCTGATTATCAAAACATAAAACTTTGTTTCCAAAGCGTAAAATTGCACCATCGACTAGCAAAACTACATTATCAAAACGCAAAACTTTACAATCAAAGCGCAAAACTGCACAATCAAAACGCAAAATTACATTCAAAAAGCAAAACTGCACCATCAAAGCGCAACACTTTGCAAGCAAAGCTAAAAAAAGCACAATCAAAACGCAACACTGAACCATTCTAAGCGCAAAACTGCACCATCCAAACGCAAAACTTCACGATCAAAGCGCAACACTG
>JALQXR010000068.1 GCA_023263105.1 Marivivens sp.
CCGGCGACGGCCTACTGGCGGCCCTGCATTTCGTTGCCGCCATGATCGAAACCGGCAAATCCGCAAGCGAACTGGCCCGCAGCTTTGAAACCGTGCCGCAGAAACTGAAGAACGTCCGCTACGGGCTGGACCAGACGCCGCTGGCCGATGCGTCGGTCAAAGCCGCGATCAGCGACGCCGAGGCCGCCTTGGTCGGCAAGGGGCGGCTCTTGATCCGCAAATCGGGGACCGAACCGCTGATCCGTGTGATGGCCGAATGTGAAGACCCCGCCTTGCTGTCGCAGGTCGTCGATCAGGTCGTGGGGGCAGTCCAGAACGTGGTCGGCCAGACGGCCTGATCCAAAGCCCGACGCCTGCGCGGACCGCCAAGCCCTAGGCGCGCGGCCCGTACAGGCGGGTTGCGCCCAGCTTCCACTGACTGACCGCCAGCCCCGTCAGGATCAGCACCAGCGCGGCAAAGAACCGCCACGGCAGCACTTCGTTCAGGACAAGCGCGCCAAAGATCATCGACCAGACCGGAACCTGATAGTTCACGACCGACATGAACACAGAGCCCGCGCTGCGAATGACCAGCACCCGCAAAAGCGCGGCCAGTGCGGTCGGCACCAGCCCAGAAACAGGATCGCCACACCGGACCGCGAATTGGTCCATTCCGGCACGCCGTCGATGATCAGCATCGCGGGCAACAGGATGACCGACCCGACGCAAAGCGTCATCGCCGCCATGGTGATCGGATCAACCGGCGGACAGCGGCGGGTCATTACCGATGACACGGCGTAGCTAAGCGTCGCCGCAAGGCAGGCCAACTGGCCAAGGGGCTGGCTCGCATCTCCGATCGACAGCAGGCCCGGTCCGATCAGCACCGCCGCGCCGCAAAAGCCCAGCAACATGCCAAAGACTTTCTTGCGGACCAGCCGTTCGTCGGAAAAGAAATGCGCCAACGGCAGGATGAACAGCGGAACAGCCGCCATGGTCAGCCCCGCAAAGGCCGAACTGACGTATTGCTGCCCCCAGGCCAAAAGCGAAAACGGCAGGGCGGTGTTCAGCAGTCCGATGGGCAGGATATGGCGCAGCGCAGCAGAGGAGGGCAGGGGCCGCTTGCCGATCCACATGAACGACAGCAGCGCAACCGCCCCAAGCGTCGTGCGCGCGCAGGCGACCGTCACGGGGCCGTAGCCCTCTAGCGCGATGGAAACGACCATGAATGTTCCGCCCCAGATCAAGCCTAGGGCAAGCACGGAAAACCAGTTCGCTTTGCTTGGGGAAGTCGTCATCTGTCCCATCAACCACGGCCTGCGGGGCTTGTCCACAGGCCGAAATTCGGTCAAACCCGTTATGCGTGCGCCAAGAACGTCCATGAGTGGCGCCAACCCCGATGGAGCTGCCCCATGACCACCGATCTATCCCCGATAGACAAAGCCAAATTCGTCGCGGCGAAGCAGGCGACCCGCTATGTGGAAAGCGGCATGAAGGTGGGTCTCGGGACCGGTTCGACCGCCGCTTGGCTGGTCAAATGTCTGGGCGAAATGGTCCGTGACGAAGGGCTGAGGATCAAGGGAGTGCCGACCTCGGCGCGGACGGCGGAACTGGCCCGCGACGTCGGAATTCAGGTCATATCCCTGGACGAGGCACGGTGGCTGGACCTGACCATCGACGGGGCCGACGAATTCGACGACGACCTGAACCTGATCAAAGGGGGCGGAGGCGCTCTTTTGCAGGAAAAGATCGTGGCCACCGCCAGCGACCAGATGATTGTGATCGCGGATATCTCCAAGCAGGTCGAAACGCTTGGCGCCTTTCCGCTGCCGGTCGAGGTCATCCCCTTTGGCTGGCAAACCACAAAGACGCTGGTCGAGGAAATGCTGGTCGGTCTGGATGTGATGGGCCGTTCGGCCAGTCTTCGGATGAATGGCGACGCGCCTTACATCACCGACGAAGGCAACCATATCCTTGACATTCACCTGAACCGGATCGGCAACGCGCGGCAACTGAGCCTTGTGTTGAACCAGATCCCCGGCGTGGTGGAAAACGGGCTTTTCATCGACATCTGCGACCGCGTGATCATCGGATACGGCGACGGCCGTGTCGAAGTCCGCGACATCAACGAAGGCACGACCGAGGTCGAGCGTTTCGATTTCCTGCAAAACGACAATATTTTCACGGAAATCGGCGACTGACACGGATGTGACCGGCCTGTGCCGTTGCGCGACGGGCGGGCGGGTCCCACCTTTTGCTGACACTTTAGCGAACCGATAGGAGCGACCATGGCCCATGACTACGACCTGTTTGTGATCGGAGGAGGCTCGGGCGGGGTCCGTGCCGCGCGGGTTGCCGCCGCGACAGGGGCGCGCGTCGGGCTGGCCGAGGAATACCGCATGGGCGGCACCTGCGTGATCCGCGGCTGCGTCCCGAAAAAGCTGATGGTTTTCGCCAGCGAGTTCCACGAAGCGATGGGCGACGCGCGGGCCTATGGCTGGGACGTGCCGGACGGGCGGTTCGACTGGACGGCGTTCCGTGGCAAGCTGCACGCCGAACTGGACCGGCTGGAGTCGGTCTATCGTCGTCTGCTGGACGGCTCGGGGGTCGACATTCACGACGCCCGCGCCACGCTGGTCGATGCCCATACGGTGGCTCTCTCGACGGGGCGGACGGTCACGGCCAAAACGATCCTGATCGCGACAGGCGGCCATCCGGTGGTGCCCGATCATCCCGGGGCCGAGCTTGGGATCACCTCGAACGAGGTCTTCCTGCTGGACCAACTACCAAAGTCCGTCCTGATCGTGGGCGGCGGCTATATCGCCTGCGAATTCGCGGGCATCCTGAACGGCCTCGGGGTCGAGGTGACGCAATTCTACCGTGGCGAACAGATCCTGCGCGGCTTTGACGGAGAGGCGCGCGGATTGATCGCGGAGCAGATGCGCGAGCGCGGCGTCGACCTGCATCTGGGGACCAATGTCCTGTCGATGGAAAAGGACGGCGACGGGGTGCGGGTTGCGGGCTCGAACGGCACTGAACGGACCTATGGGGCGGTGCTCTTTGCGACCGGCCGCGCGCCGAATACCGGCGGGCTTGGGCTGGGGGCCGCGGGTGTGGAAACCGGACGTCGCGGAGAAATCGCCGTCGACGGTTTCAGCCGGACAAACATCGGGTCGATCTATGCAATCGGCGATGTGACCGACCGCGTCCAGTTGACCCCTGTCGCCATCCGCGAAGCGATGGCCTTTGTCGAAACGGTGTTCAAGGACAACCCGACGCCGGTCGATCACGACCTGATCCCGTCGGCGGTGTTCACCCAGCCGGAATTCGGCACTGTCGGCCTCTCCGAAGAAGCCGCCCGAGAGCAGGAACCGATCGAAGTCTACAGCACTTCGTTCAAACCGATGCACCACGCTTTTGCCGGACGCACGGACCGCGTGCTCATGAAACTTATCGTCAGCAAGGCCACGCGAAAGGTGCTGGGCTGCCATATTGTCGCGGATCACGCCGGAGAGATGATCCAAATGGTGGGAATCGCGGTGAAAATGGGCGCAACCAAAGAAGATTTCGACCGAACGGTTGCGGTCCACCCCACGATGGCCGAAGAATTGGTGACGATGAAACAACCCGTGCGCAGCGCTTGAAATTTCGGGCCGAACGCACAAGTTGAACCCAAGGACCCCAAAAGGGGGTCGTAATAAAAGGACGACAGCAGACCGATGGCTGGTAACAGTGGCGGCCCGTGGGGCGGCGGAGGAAACAGGGGCGGCCAGAATGGCGGCAACGGTGGCGACGATAACGACCGCAACCGTGGTCCGCAGCGGCGTCCGGGCGAAACCCAGATCCCCGAGATCGACGAACTTGTCAGCAAGGGCCGTGAACAGCTTCGCGTCCTGATGGGCGGCGGCGGTGGTCGCGGTCCTTCGGGCGGCGGTGCGAACGGCGGCGGCGGCGGCTTCAAGCTGACGCGCGGCACGATCGGGCTGGGCCTGATCGCGGCGGTCGGCCTGTGGGCGATGAACAGCTTCTACACGATCCGCCCCGAAGAGCAGTCGATCGAACTGTTCCTTGGCGAATATTCGTCGACCGGCAACCCGGGTCTGAACTTTGCCCCCTGGCCTCTGGTCACGGCAGAGGTGATCCCGGTCACCACCGAACGCACCATCGAAATCGGCACCAGCCGGTCGGGTGAGGACGCGGGCCTGATGCTGACGGGCGACGAAAACATCGTCGACATCGATTTTCAGGTTGTCTGGAACGTGAGCGATCTGCAGCGGTTCCTGTTCAACCTTGCCGACCCGAACGCCACAATCGACGCGGTCGCGGAATCGGCAATGCGGGAAATCATCGCCCAGTCCGAACTGGCCCCGATCCTTAACCGTGACCGCGGCGCGATTGCCGAACGTCTGCGGGACATGATCCAGACGACTCTCGACAGCTACGACAGCGGCGTGGCCATTGTCCGTATCAACTTTGACAAGGCCGACCCGCCCGAGCCCGTCATCGCGTCGTTCCGCCGCGTGCAGGACGCCGAACAGGAACGCGACCGTCTGAAGAACGTCGCCGACGCCTACGCGAACCGCGTTCTGGCAGAGGCGCGCGGTGAAGCGGCGCAGGTTCTGGAACAGGCCGAAGGCTATCGCGCACAAGTCGTGAACGAAGCCCAGGGTGAAGCCAGCCGTTTCCTTGCGGTTCTTGCCGAATACGAAAAGGCACCCGAAGTGACGCGCAAGCGCCTTTATCTCGAAACCATGGAGCGCGTGTTTGGCGGGGTCGACATGATCCTGCTGGATGAGCAAAGCGGGCAGGGCGCAGTTCCCTATCTGCCCCTGAACGAGGTCCTTCGACCCGGCACCGCCACCACCAATTCGGGAGGCAACTGATGGCTCGCGCAACGTTTCTGATCCCCGCCGTCGCAGTCGTGGCCGCGCTTGGCCTGTCGTCGGTCTTTATCGTCGACGAACGCGAAAAGGCGCTGGTTCTGCAGTTCGGCCAGATCGTCCGTGTCCAAGAGGAACCGGGCCTTGGCTTTAAGATCCCGCTCATTCAGGAAGTCGTCCGTTACGACGACCGCATCCTGAGCCGCGACATGGCGTCGCTCGAGGTCACGCCGTCGGACGACCGCCGTCTGGTGGTCGATGCCTTTGCACGCTACCGGATCGTCGACGTCGAGAAATTCCGGCAGGCCGTCGGTGCGGGTGGCGAAGAATTCGCGGCCCAGCGTCTGGACTCTATCCTGCGGGCAGAAACCCGCGAGGTGCTGGGTTCGGTCAGCTCGAACGATATCCTGTCGACCGACCGTGCGGCGCTGATGATGCGTATCCGCAACGGCGCGATCGAAGCGGCCTCGGCACTTGGACTTCAGGTCATCGACGTGCGCCTCAAGCGTACCGACCTTCCGCCTGAAAACCTCAACGCGACTTACGAACGGATGAAAGCCGAACGTGAACGCGAAGCGGCGGACGAAATCGCACGTGGTAACGAAGCTGCCCAGCGGACCCGCGCCCAAGCCGACCGTACCGTGGTCGAGCTTGTGTCCGACGCCCGCCGTCAGTCCGAAATCATTCGCGGTGAAGCCGATGCAGAGCGGAACGGTATCTATGCCGATGCCTTTACGCGCAACGCTGAATTCTTCGAGTTCTACCGCTCTATGAGGGCCTATGAGACCTCGATGTTGAATGGCCGGACCTCGATGGTTCTGTCGCCCGACAGTGAATTCTTCCGGTATTTGCAGTCCGATCAGGGTGCGGGCGTCGCAGAGACCGACGGACAATGATCAGCACGATCGTTTTCGCGATCGGACTGGTTTTGATAGTCGAGGGGCTGGTCTATGCACTGGCCCCTCGGATCGTTGAAGCGGCGCTCGAAGCATTGCGCGACCTGCCCGTTCCGACCCGCCGCTCGATCGGGCTGGGGGTGTTGGCTCTGGGCATCGTGGCAGTCTGGCTCAGCAAGCCCGCGGGCCTATGATCCCACGTTCACAGGCTGTTGACGATGGCAAGAGCCGTCTTGAGTTGCCTCTGCATCGACATAGGTGAATGATCACAGACGATGGGCGTTGGACGTCCGCGCAAGCTGAGGAGTTCAAAGTGAGAGCCAGAGCCGTTTCAACCCGTATCCCCGACCAGAGCCGGACCCTTGCCGCGCTTGCCCTCGGGCTTTTGCTGACATTGGCCGCCGTCCTTGCCAATCCGGTAGCCGCGCAGGACCGGCCCGCGACCTTTGCCGATCTTGCAGAGATGGTCAGCCCCGCGGTCGTCAATATCACGACGATGACGACGGTTGCCGGCACCACCGGGCTAGAGCCGCTGGTTCCGCCGGGCTCGCCTTTCGAAGACTTTTTCCGTGACTTCCGCGACCGTAACAACGGCCCCGAGAGGTCCTCGGCGCTGGGCTCCGGTTTTGTGATCTCGGCCGATGGATACATTGTCACCAACAACCACGTGATCGAAGGCGCCGACGAGATCGAGATCGAGTTCTTCTCTGGCGAGCGGATGCCCGCGACGCTGGTGGGCACCGATCCGAACACCGATATCGCGGTCCTGAAGGTCGAGGCCGCCGACCTGCCGTTCGTCGCCTTTGGTGACAGCGACACCGCCCGTGTCGGGGACTGGGTGCTGGCCGTGGGCAACCCGTTGGGGCAGGGGTTCTCTGTCTCGGCCGGTATCGTTTCGGCGCGGAACCGCGAACTTAGCGGAACCTATGACGACTACATCCAGACCGACGCCGCCATCAACCGAGGCAACTCGGGCGGGCCGCTGTTTGATCTGGACGGCAAGGTGATCGGTGTGAATACGGCGATCCTGTCGCCGACCGGCGGATCCATCGGGATCGGGTTTTCGATGGCGTCGAACGTCGTGTCCGGCGTTGTGGACCAGTTGATGAACTTTGGCGAAACCCGCCGCGGCTGGCTGGGTGTCCGAATTCAGGACGTGACCGCCGATATGCTTGACGCGATCCCCGGTCTGACCTCGACCCGCGGCGCGATGGTGTCCGACGTTCCCGATGGCCCCGCCAAGGACGGCGGCGTTATGCCGGGCGACGTGATCCTGACGTTCAACGGCGTCGACATTGCCGACACCCGCGAACTGGTGCGGATCGTCGGCGCGGCCCCTGTCGGCGCGACTGTCGCGGTGCAGGTTCTGCGCAACGGAGAACTGGTGATGCTGAACATCACGCTGGGCCGCCGCGAAACCTCGGAAGCCACCGCTTTCCCGACCGAAACTCCCAGTGCGCCGGAACCTTCCGAGGTGCTTGGAATGACCTTGTCAGAGATCACCCCCGACATCGCGCAACAGTTCCAGCTGGGCAAGGCGTCGGGTCTGGTCGTAGTTGCCGTAACCCCGGGTGGCGATGCGGAAGGCAAGGGAATTCTGGCGGGCGACCTGATTTCGGAAGCGGGTCAGATGCCGGTGACGACGTTGGCCGAGCTTGAAACCGCCATCGAAGAGGCCCGCGCGGCTGGCCGAAAGTCGATCCTGTTGTTGATCCGGCGCGCCGGTGATCCGCGCTTTGTGGCTCTGTCGATCCTGCCGTAGGGCCGACCGTCGCTGCTGACAAACGAAACGGGGCGCCTTTGGGCGCCCTGTTGCCTTTTGTCAAAGCGCGTCGATTTCCGCCTGTGACAACCGAACCAATCCCAGTTCCCGCGCCGTGCGGATGTCCAGAAGCGGGCTGTTATGAGCGCCGTTCTGGCGCTGGTAGGCCTGCAACGCGCGGCCGGTCTGTTCGTCCATCTCGCCAGAGATCGGACCGGTATAGTAACCGCGCGTCAGCAGCGCCCGCTGAAGGCTCGCGATAAACGCGGTCGTCATCGCTTCGGGGCAGAGGGTTTCGAACAGGACTTCGCGCCGTTCGCTCACGATGGCCTGACGGGTCACCGTCCGAAAGATCGCAGGGCTAAGGACCGAACCGTCAGAGGCGATTTGCGCGGGCTGCACCATGACCTGTTCGGTGATCGTCTGGATCTGCGCCGGAGCCACGTCGCGGCCAAAGCACTGACCTTCGGCGTCGCGTTCGATCTGGGGCTCGGTAAAGGCGGGGGGCTGGTAGAACGGGCTGTCGCCCTGCACACAGCCCGAGACGGTCGCCACGGCAAACAGCCATATCAACGGCTTCGGTGTCATCTGGGCTGCTCTGCCTCGGTTTGGTTGGGGGTCACTTTACCCAAGCCTCGTGCATTTCGTAAACAACCCTGTGGTAACTTCGTCGCGCTCTGTCGTTTCTGTCACACATATGTGCCTGATTGGGGGTGGAAAGGCAGCTTTGGCTGGCCTAGATACAGCACCGACACAGGATTGCAGAGGAAGGCGCGGCATGGCCCGTATCACCTATATCGAGCATAGCGGCAAAGAGCACACCGTAGACGTGGCCAACGGGCTGACCGTCATGGAAGGTGCCCGCGACAACGGTATCCCCGGAATCGAGGCAGACTGCGGCGGCGCCTGTGCCTGTTCGACCTGTCACGTCTATGTCGACGAGGCATGGGTGGCAAAGCTTCCCTCCAAGGAAGCGATGGAAGAGGACATGCTCGACTTTGCCTACGAGCCCGACCCCAGCCGGTCGCGCCTGACCTGCCAGCTGCGCGTCAGCGATGCGCTGGACGGGCTGCGGGTGCAGATGCCGGAAAAACAGATTTGATCGGAAAACGGGTGGCGCGAGCCGCCCTTTTCTTTGCAGGCACGGCCTTGGGCACGGCGACAGCCGCGCAGGCCGACGGCATATCCGCCGCGCGCTATGACGGGCTGGTCGACCGCTATTCTCATCAGGTCTTTGCCTCTCCGGCCAACCACGGGTGTCTGGTGGTGACCTTGGTGTCGGGCAGGGAAATCGCCTTTGACCTTCCGCAAACTATGGTCTTCGAAGATCGCGCGCCGCGTTTGTGGGACCTGACCGGTGACGGTCAGCCAGAGGTCGTCGTGGTCGAAAGCAGCCTCAGCCTTGGTGCGCGTCTGGCCGTTTACGACGCATCGGGCCGGATCGCCGCCACCCCGTTTATCGGGACCAGTCATCGGTGGCTGGCTCCGGTCGGTGCCGCCGATCTGGACGGTGACGGCTGGACCGAGGTCGCCTATGTCGACCGCCCCCATCTGGCCAAGATCCTTCGCGTCTGGCGGTTCCGCGACGGCACCTTGACCGAGGTCACCGCCGCAAGCGGATTGACGAACCACCGGCTCGGGTCCGACGTCATCCAAGGCGGCATCCGAAGCTGCGCGGGCACCTCGCCTGAACTGATAACGGCGGATGCCGGTTGGAGCCGGATCGTCGCGACCCGACTTGTCGACGGTCAATTGACCGCCCGCGATCTGGGACCCTATGGCGGGCCAGAGTCGCTCTCTGCCGCGATTGACGACTGCTAGGCCAGGGCCAGCACCGCGCATAGGGCCGCGATTTCGCACAGGACTTGGGTCGCGCCCAAGATGTCGCCTGTCTGCCCCCCGATCTTGGCGTTCGCCACCGCCATGCAGGCCGCCGTGGTCCCGACCACAGCCACGACCGCGACGCCGCCGGCCAAGCCTCCTAGAAACAGCGCCAAACCGACACCGATCCCGAAAGACACTTTCAGCGTGATTTCCGGCGGACGTCCGACCGACCGGCTAAGCCCCGATGGCCGCGCCTGCGACATCCGCCCCATCATCACCGGCAGCACCGACCGCGACAGTGCGGCAGCCAGCAGTATCGGCCCCATGACGCGGCCCAGTTCAAATAGGGCCGACAGCGCCGCCCACCGCAAGATCATCGCCACCACCAGCGCAAGCACGCCGTAAGCGCCGATCCGGCTGTCCTTCATGATTTCTAGCCGACGGTCGCGGTCCCAGCCGCCCCAAAGCCCGTCGGCGCTGTCGGCCAGACCGTCTTCATGCATCGCTCCGGTGACAACCACCTGAATTGCCAGCGCAATTCCGGCAGCGACCATCGGCGGCAGACCGACCCCAAGCGCCAGCAGCCCGGCCAAGCCGCTAAGCAGACCAACGGCAAGCCCCGCCAGCGGATAGGACCAAGCCGCGCGCGCCCCGCGGCTTTTCGCGGTGTCTAGGTCGACCTTCACCGGCAGCCTGCTCAGAAGCCCGACCGACGACCCGATGTCCGACAGGATCGGCCCCCGAAGGATGCTCTGAATGTCGTCTTTGGGCATGAGGGCGACCTTTCTATTCTTTCGTTCGCTGAAGAACACATTAGACAGGGGCGGAACAAGAGCAACGAGGACCTTATGACTGCACCATTTTCCAGCCTCGAAGAGTTTCGAAATCTGCTGTCCAACGCGCCGGCACCCTGTCAATCAGCCCGGGCCGCGGCTCAGGATCGCAACGGCCAGTTGACCAAACCGCCCGGCGCGCTGGGGCGACTCGAAGATCTTGCGATCTGGTATTCGGGGTGGCGCGGCACCGGACGGCCCGAACTGGCGGCCCCTCAGGTCATCATTTTTGCCGGCAACCACGGGGTCTGCGCGCAGGGGGTTTCGGCCTTTCCGCCCGAGGTGACGGTCCAGATGGTCGCCAACTTTGAGCACGGCGGAGCCGCAATCAACCAACTGTCCAAGGCGTTCGGCGCAAAGATGGACGTCCACGCACTGGATCTGGATCGCCCGACCGACGATTTCACCCAAGGTCCCGCGATGACCGAAGCAGAGTTCGTTTCGGCGCTGGTCGCCGGTTGGACCTCGGTCGATCCGGCTGCGGATCTGGTGGTGACTGGCGAAATGGGCATCGGCAATACGACCTCTGCCGCCGCCATCGCCGCGGCCGTGTTACTGCGTGAGCGTGCGTGAGCGTGCGTGAGCGTGCGTGAGCGTGTGTGAGCGTGTGTTTATGCACGCACGCACGCACGCACAAACAAGCCCTC
>JALQXR010000069.1 GCA_023263105.1 Marivivens sp.
CACCGTGACCGGCCCCTTCGTCAACGTGTCGCTGTTCGAAGACGCCGGCGTCGAAATGCCGGGCGACGGCGCAACCTGGGACGACTGGGCGGCTGCCCTGATGGAAGTCAAGGACGCGACCGGCATCACCGCGGGTCTTGCGATGGACCGCACGGCGCACCGTTGGGCCGGACCGGCCTTTAGCTACGGCGCAAAGTTCTTTGACGACGCGGGCAACCCGATCCTCGTGGACGACGGCTTCCGCACCTATGCCGAAGTGTTCGTCGGCTGGCACCAGAGCGGTCTTATGCCCGCCGAAGGTTGGCCTGCAGGCGAAGGCACCCAATACCGCAACGCGGCCCCGCTGTTCCAGTCGGGCGAAGTTGCCATGCACATGTCGGGCAGCTGGATGATCAACAGCTACGCCACCAACATCACCGACTTTGACTGGAAAGCGGTTCCCGCGCCCTGCGGCGTTGGCGGATGTGGCGCGATGCCGGGCGGTGCGGCGATCGTCGCGTTCAAGTCGACCGACGTCCCCGAAGCGGCGGCTGCCTTCATCGACTTCCTCGCGTCCGAGGAAAACGCGGCAGCCTTTGCGGCCCAGACCAGCAACATCACCGCCCATCAGGGGCTTCAGGCCTCTGGCATCGACTATGCGGGCGCGTCGCCTGCCGTCGCTGCGGCGCTAAGCGTCTTTGCGGGCAACGCGGCCAAGGCCGCTGAAACCACCCCGCAGGCCTTCACTTTCCAAGGCTATGCCAAGAACTTTGTCATCTACGGCGTGATCCCCGACTACATCACCAAGGCGATCACCGGCGAAATGACTCTGGACGAGGCGCTTGCCGCTATCGACGCGGATGTTGCCGCCAAGATCGCGGAGTAATCGGGGATAGGGGGGCTCTTTTATGACTGAGGCGCTTCACGCCGCTTTCGCGGGGTCCCCCTGGCCTCTCTATGTGCTGGTTTATCTGGTCATCGGTTGGGCGCTCGTTCGCCCGACCGGCTCGTTGTCTACCCGCTTTGTCAGTGTCGTCGGCTGGCCCGTTGAACTGACCCAAAGGCTCTCTGGTGCGACCGGCCTGCCTTATCTGTTTCTTTTGCCGAACATGATCGTCTTTGGTCTGTTCACCTTTGCGCCTCTCTTTATCAACATGGGTTTCTCGGTGACCGAGGGCCAGTCGATCCTGTTTTCCGATCGGGAATGGGCCGGTCTGGACAACCTGCGTCGTCTGCTGTCCGAGACCCAGATCGACACAGGCGCCGCCAACCTCGAAGACGACAAATTCCTGGCCGCCATCTATGATACCGCCACCTTTGTGGTGTTTCAGGTGCCGATCATGATCGCCGTCGCGCTGATCTCGGCACTGGCGCTCAATCGCGAAATCGCGGCCCGTGGATTCTGGCGGGCGGTGTTCTTTTACCCCGTCATGCTGTCGCCGGTTGTCGTGGGCTTCTTGTGGAGCCTGATCCTGAAACGTCAGGGCGTCCTGAGCCAGACACTGATCGGCTGGGGCTGGATTACCGAGCCGATTCAGTGGCTTACGGACCCGTCTTGGACCATGTTCTGGTCCGTCTTCGTTTATACCTGGGCGCATTTGGGGTTCTATATGCTGATCCTTCTGGCGGGTCTTCAGGCGATCCCGCGCGACTTGTACGAAGCGGCCGAGATGGACGGGACGCCGGCATGGCGGCAACTTACCCGCATCACCATCCCGCTGCTGGCCCCGACGCTTTTGGTGGTGACCGTGCTGTCGCTGATCAAGGCGTTCCAAGCCTTCGAGGAGCTTTACGCCATGTCGGTGCGCTGGACGTCGCTGGTGGCCTACATCTTTGAAACCTCGGGGCTTCGGGGGCAGCCAACCGCCAACGGACTGGGTATCGCGGCGATGGCGTCGCTTCTGGTTGCGCTTGTGCTGATCGTGTTGTCGCTGGTCCAAGTGTTCCTGTCATCTAGGGCGAACGCACAATGACGGGGCTTGCGACATTCCTTGGCCGAAAGGCAGGCGGGCAGCGCGCCAACTGGCTGGATTACCTGACCTATGCCTACCTGATGTTCGGCATCCTGCTAATTCTTTTGCCGGTCAGCTGGCTGGCGCTGAATTCGTTGAAATCCGCGTCACAGCTGGAAAAACAGGACCTGTCGCTGTTGCCGACCAGCTTTGAAAGCGTGGCGCGGGCGACGGTTTCGTATCCCGACGGCAACCAGATTTTCTTTATCAACGACCTGCCGCGCTGGGTGCTGAACTGGTCCGATCTGTCGTCAGAGCAACAGGCGGGCCACGACGTCGCCGCGTTCCTCGAACAGTATTCGGGTCGCGAACTTTACGCACTTCGGGCCCACTTGGGGCAGGTGCAGGACCTCGTCCGGGACATGATCGCCCGTGACGGGCTGCCTGACTGGGTGCTGCGCTATCCGTCGATGTCGGCCACGGCGAAAGCGGACTTTGACATCGACGCCGTTGTAGCGGCCCTGCCGCCCGAGGATCAGCGGCTGCTGTCCGAATTCCTGAGCCTGCCGCCCTATGAGCCCGCCCGCGTTGCAGTGCAGATCCTAGCCAGCGCGCCCGATCCCGTGACCGGCGAAGAGACGCTTTTTGGCATTTCGAATTTTCGCGCGACACGCGACGTGACACCCGCGCGATACGTGGATAACCGCAGCGACGAGGTCGTCCGGCTGTCCACCGCCGAAATCACCCTGCGCCGCAGCTTTGCGCCCAGTTGGGAAAACTTTACCGACCCCGTCACGGGCCGCGCCTTTGGGGTGAACGTCAATTTCGCCACCTGTTTTACCAATTCGGTTCTGGTGACGGTCATCGCCACGATCCTGACGCTGCTGATCAACTCGATGGCGGCCTTTGCGCTGGCCAAGTACAAATTCCGCGGCCAGCTCGCGTTCTTTATCGTGATCCTCGCCACGCTGATGGTGCCGCCGACAATCACGCTTGTCGGTGTGTTCAAGGCGGTCAACGCAACCGGGCTGTCGGGCTCTATCTGGGGTGTCATCATTCCGGGCGCCGCGACGCCGACGGGGGTATTCCTGTTGCGGCAATACATGCTGTCGATCCCCGACGAACTGATCGAGGCCGCACGCATGGACGCCGCCTCTGAGTGGAAAGTCTACTGGCGCATTATCCTGCCTCTGGCGCTGCCTGCATTGGCCGCTCTGGGCATCCTGTCGGTGATCTGGCGGTGGAACGACCTGATCCTGCCGCTGGTCGCCATCGCCACCACGAAAGAGGCCTACACAATCCAGCTTTGCCTGCTGGAATTCCGTGGCGAGCACCTAAGCCAAGAGCACTATCGCCTTGCCATGACGATGGTCAGCCTCGTGCCCTCGACGCTCGTCTTTGTCTTTTTGCAGAAATACATCACCACCGGCATCGCCAACACGGGACTGAAGTAATGACCAACCTTGTCCTTAACAACGTCCGCAAAAACTACGGCGCCACGCAGGTCATTCACGGCATCGACATGGATATCGCATCGGGCGAGTTCTGCGTCTTTGTGGGGCCGTCGGGCTGTGGCAAGTCGACCCTGTTGCGGATGATTTCGGGGCTTGAGGACATCACCGACGGAGAGGTCCGGATTGACGGCGAGGTCGTCAACCATGTGCCCGCCGCGCAACGCGGCCTTGCGATGGTGTTCCAGTCCTACGCACTGTACCCCCACATGTCGGCGCGCAAGAACATGAGCTTTGGGCTAGAGAACCTCAACACCCCAAAGGCAGAGATCACGCGCCGCGTGGACGAAGCCGCGCGAATGCTGCAAATCGAGCCGTTGATGGATCGCCGCCCCGGTCAGCTTTCAGGTGGGCAGCGGCAGCGTGTCGCCATCGGACGCGCCGTGGTCCGAGAGCCAAAAATCTTTCTTTTCGACGAGCCTCTGTCGAACCTTGACGCGGAATTGCGCGTGAACATGCGCCGCGAAATCGCCGCCCTTCACCGCCGCCTTGGCAACACGATGATCTATGTGACCCACGATCAGGTCGAAGCCATGACCATGGCCGACAAGATCGCGGTGCTTCGGGCGGGTCGGGTCGAGCAATTCGGCACGCCGCTTGATTTGTTCAACCGTCCGGTCAATCGCTTCGTTGCGGGCTTTATCGGATCGCCCGCGATGAATTTCGTGGACGGGGTCATGGGCGAAGGGCAGATTTCGATTGCCGGTGATATGTCGGTTGCGCTGGATCACCCCCGCAGCGGCGTGCGCGCGGGCGATGCGGTCGAGGTAGGCTTTCGGCCGCGGGATATTGTCATCGATCCCAAAGGCCCCCTGACGTTCGAAATCTCGGAGGTCGAGCAGCTTGGCTCTGAAAGCTACGTCTTCGGAACGCTGGCGGGTGGCCAAACGATTACGGTGCATCAGCCCGGTCAGACCGACGCCCGTGCAGGCGATGTGGTCAAGGCGCGGATCGACGGAACCGGACTATTCGTATTCCGCGCAGACACGGGAAATGCCTGTTACTAGATCGGAAATCGGTCGATGTTGGGCCGGATGGGGTCGTGTTGGTGGAGTGGAATCCAGTCCTGCCATCGGCAAAACAATTTGTATGGTCAAACAAATTACCGCCGATTCTGATCGGTAAAGGTTCTGAAAGGCTGGAAAATTCCATTATTTTTCAGGCGAATTGACGTTTGGCCAAATAATTAATTGCTTGACCTCAGGCGTTCGCTTAGCAGAGTGGAATTTGAGCACCAATTTCCACGACAGCCATGCCGATCTCTGATCTTTTTACCACGCAATTCGTGATCATCTACTTTGTGGGTTTTCTGACCTCGAGTCTGTGTTGCTGGGGCGTGATCCGGTTTGGTGCCAGCCGATTTGCCCGTCACCACGACCTTGGCGCGACCCAGTCGATGCATTCGGCGCCCACGCCGCGCATTGGTGGTACGGGCTTGTTCGCCGGACTTGTGGCGATCCTGATTATCGTCTTCTGGACACCGTGGGAGGCTAAAGACTGGTTCATGTACCTCGTGTCGATTGCGCCGCTTTTTGCGATCGGTTTGATGGAGGACATCGGCCTTCATATGTCGCCCGTCCGACGGTTCGCGGCCATTGTGCTCTCTAGCCTGCTGACGGTCGGCTATTGGGGTATCTGGGTCCAGAGCATCGGCGTCCCCGGAATTGACGCGTTACTCACAGTCGCACCTATCGCAATCGCCTTGACCGTGCTCATGGCCGCCGGAGTGACAAATGCGTTCAACCTGATCGACGGGCTGAACGGCTTGGCGGGCTTTACCGCAATCACGACGGCGATTTCTTTGGGTTTGCTGGGCTGTTTCTTTGACCACTTTTATCTTGCGGTGTCGTGTGCGCTGCTGGTCGCGTTGATCTCTGGTTTTCTGGTTTTCAATTTTCCCTACGGCAAGATTTTTTTAGGAGACGGCGGCGCTTATCTGATCGGGCATACGCTGGTCTGGTTCGGAATTGGCTTGATTTATGACGTTCCCCAGATCAGCCCATTTGCGATTTTGTTGATCTTCTTCTGGCCGGTTGCAGACACGCTCCTTGCCATGTGGCGGCGCCAGACAACCAAGAAACGCACCGATCAACCCGACCGGCTGCATGTCCACCAAGTCGTGTTGCGGCTGATCGAAATCCGGTTTCTCGGTCGTGGCCGCCGCCGCCTTGCGAATCCGCTGACGACGGTTGTGTTGTTGCCATTTGTTATCGGCCCCCAGATCGCGGGCGTCTTGCTGGCAACCTCCAACTTGGGCGCCGCCATCGCAACCTGTGTTTTCGCGGTGATCTTTTTTTTGAGCTACAAAGCCTGCATCGCTGCCGCGAAAGATGGCCGGCGCAAAGCGGACCAATAGCGACCCTGTCGCCGACAGGTCAGCCCTTCCGCGTTACGACGAATTGCGCTGTCCGCCACCCAACGCCCTGCGCAACACGGCAACTGGTCCAAGCCATCTGCTTGCGATCTATGCCCAAATTTGACCACATCGGAGCGGTTCGTAGTGAGCCTCGGACAATCGGGACCGTTAGTGCCAGGGCGCGAGCCGAGTCCGATTGGCCAAGGCTTAGCTATAAGCGCCGATGGTTTCGCGACTGGTCCGCAGGCAAGTTCGGCGCCGAACCTACTTTCTATATTGCGACGACCGCCGACTTGAACATGATCGGTCAGTAGTGTTCCCTTCAAGGGCGGGTATATGGACTGTGAGACTTGAAGAATGGGCGAGACAGAAGCGTTCAAGGTCGTTGTGATCGGCGCCGGTCCAGGGGGGCTGGTCGCGGCCAAAGAACTGCTTGAACACGACATTCGCAACATCGTCGTTCTTGAGAAAGGTGATCGGATCGGCGGTCTGTTCTCGGGCAGTTACGATGGCCTGCACCTGACCTCGTCCGCATGTTTCAGCATGTTTTCCGACATGCCGATTGGAGCAGGAGAGGAAAGCCGTTTCTGGAAAAAGGCCGAAGTGGTCGACTACTGGCATCGCTACGCGTCGAATTTCGGCGTCTTGCCCACCATCAGGTTCGGGACGGCCGTGACCTCGGTCGATCGCCTTGATGACGGTCGTTGGGTCGTCGCGACCATGGACGGGCCGAGCCTGATTGCCGATCACGTCATCATTGCCAGCGGAAACAATGTCCATCCTGTCCGCCCTGACTGGGCAGACGCGGCGACGGATGTGCCCTGCATTCATTCCGCCGACTATAGGTCGCCTGCAGACTATGAAGGCAGGCGCGTTCTTGTAGTTGGCGGTGGCGAGTCCGCATCCGACATCACATTGGAAATCGCTGAAGTCGCGGAACAGGTCTTCATTTCCTTGCGCAATGGCGCCGGTTGGGTGACCCCGCGGCTTCGGGGGGCGCTGGCTGCCGACATCTCGACCCATCGGGCGTTCTGGAAGCTGCCCTATTGGACAGGTGGACGGGTGTCCGGAAAAATCATTGCTGCGGACCGCAAGCGCGGCGAAAAGGATGCGATCCTTGCCGCTGTGGCAGGGCTAAACATGTCTGTCGCGACCCCCTACGGTCTGCGAGGCACTTTCGGCACCAAAAGCCTTGGTCTGCCAACAGCGATCGCCCGTCACGGTGCTAAGGTTACTGGCGGAGTCGACCGCGTGGAGGAGGGCGGCGCGACCTTCATCACGCAGCAAGGTGAGCGGTTGACCAATATCGACGCGATCGTTCTGGCGACCGGTTTCCGCAGCCATGTTCCGTTCCTGCAGGACGGCCTGTCATTCCGTGACCCAAGGACTTTGTTCAAGAACATGATCGCGCCCGAGATCGGCGGGTCTCTTATTTGGCTCGGGTTTGCGCGCCCGACGTTCGGCAGCCAGTTTCCGGTCATGGAAATGCAGGCGCGGCTGGCGGCTCAGGTGGTCGCGGGGCATCTCACGCTTCCTGACCGGAATGCGATGATGGCCGAAGCTGAGCGAGATAGCCGCAGATGGAGCGTCCAATTCGGACATTCAGGGGAAAGGGTGCGGGGCCTGATCGATTACGCCCATTACATGGACGATCTGGCCCGGATTGTTGGTTGCGGTCCTCGTCTTTGGCGTCTGTTGCTGACAGATCCACGGCTTTGGCTTCATGTCGTCTATGGCCCGCTCCAAGCCAGCCAGTTCCGCCTGCACGGCCCCGGCGCAAAGCCGAAACTTGCCCGTGACATCATTCTTGGATTGCCGGTCAGCCCCTTCAATACCGTCGTGAAGGCCGGTTTGACAGAGAGGCTCAGGGACATCGTAACGCTTGGCCCGATCAGGCGCAGGCTTCGGGCCGGACCTTAGGCGTCAAACGGCAGGCCGGCATATTCATAGGCCAGTGCGCGCTGGATCTCGGGCACCTCCAGCAAGAGGTCATAGTCAGAGATGCGCATTTTCATCTCGAACGGAGTTTCGTCAGGAAAGACGTGCAAGAGCTTGGTCAGCCTCCATGACAGGTTCTCGGCCGCCCACACCCGCTTTAGCGCCCGTTGCGAGTATGTCTCGGTCAGAGCCGTGCTAACTTCGCGCAGGCGTGCGATCAGCGCTTCAGACAAGATACGCACATCGGAAATCGCGAGGTTCAGTCCCTTGGCTCCGGTCGGCGGAACCAAATGTGCCGCATCTCCGGCCAGGAACAGGTTGCCGTACCTCATCGGTTCGGTCACCTGACTACGAAGCGGTGCCAGTGATTTTTCGATGGAAGGCCCGGTCTGGACCTGACGCGCGATGTCGTCGGGCGCGCGCCGCAAAAACGTTTCCCAGAACCTTGTATCGGACCAGCTGTCGACGCCTTCACTAAGTGGAGACTGGACATAATACCTGCTCAGATTTGGCCCGCGCTGCGCCGCCAGAGCGAAGCCATCTTCATGATAAATATAGGTAAAGTCATCTATTGGTGGCCGCTCGACCATGATTCCAAGCCAGCCGAAAGGATAAACACGCTCGTAATGTCGCCGCACTTTCGGGGAAAGTGCGCCCGTACAAACTCCGCGCGCTCCGTCACATCCGGCGATGACGCGACATTCCAGTCGATAGTCGGTCCCGTCGTGATGAAAGGTCACAAACGGATGGTCTGTCGCAACATCGACCGGCCGTACGTCCGAGACACCGGTCCAAAGCGGCGCTCCGGAGGCATCATGCGCGGCATAAAGGTCCTCGGTCAGAAGGGTCTGGCCATAGGCCATCATGTCGTGCCCTGTCCATTTCTTGACGTCGATCATGGTCGCCGGTCGATCCTGCCAAGCAATCGCTGTCCCGTTCCTCGGGCGGCCCATCCGATCCATTCGATCCGACATTCCGACGCTTCTAAGAAAGCTCACTGCGCTGGGCTCCAGAACGCCGGCGCGGATCCGCGACAGCACTTGGGCGCGACTGCGATGTTCCAGAACGACCGTGTCGATACCTGCCTTTCCCAGAACGTGAGCCAGAAGCATACCAGCAGGTCCGCCGCCAATTATCGCGACTTCGGTTTTCAAGGTTCTGGTCACAATTCACCCCCGCCACACTGGCAGTGTTCGACATTCCGGCTTTAGTGAATACTATCATCGTGCAGGTTGGTCACGCTCGGGAAATCGAAACGGTCTTCGGCAAGCGGGTCCACGCAGTCACTGCCCACGCCGGGCCAAAGAATGAGCTAGCGCATGTCTAAAGAAGCCAACATCGGTCGCGCCTTCCTGTTGCAGGCAGACAGGACACCCGATCTTCTGGCTATCGTTTCCGACGTACGGATGTTCACCTATGCGCAATTCGCGCGGATGGTGAAGAGTGTGGCGGTCAGACTGGAAGCCCTTGGGGTGGGTCCAGAGGCGACCGTCTCCGTGGACTCGGACGAATTGCTGGATGTCGCCTCGACCATGTTGGCCACGTCTTTACTGGGGGGGCGTTGGATCGCCCATAAGAATTTTCGAATTCTTTCGACTGTGGTGACGCCAACTCATTTTCTGCGCTCGGCCGACAAAGGGGACGGTTCGGACGGTGCCATCACGCTTACCGAAGACTTCTACACCGGTCCGGCAACACCCCTCGGCGACAGGGCCGATGTTGACGCGCCGTTCATCTATCTGAACACCTCGGGCACCACCGGCACGCCAAAATTGCTGGCGCTCAGCCAACGTTGCCTCTCGTTGCGGTCGTACGCGGTCGCGGCAGAATTCAAAGAGCGCGAAACCGTGTTTTGCACGCTGTTTTCGCCGGTTGCCTTTCCCTATATCGCGCGGCTTCTCGCGTCGTTATTGAACGGCGCCACTATCGTCCATTCGCGCGACATCGCGCTTTGGTATGCGGCGGGCGTAAATCACCTGTACGGATCGGTGGCCCAAGTGGCAGAGATGCTGGGCGAAGTGACCCTGCCACGAAAGCTGCCGATGATTCAGGTGTCCGGCTCAAAATGTTCGGACAAACTTGCGCGCCACCTCATGAACAGTTTCGATGCGGTCATCGACCTTTATGCGTCGACGGAAACCAATCGCAGCTACCGCAATGTGAAAAAGCTGGGCCCCGATGGCGCCATCCAGACACATGGGACGCATCTGGATAGCGAAGTCGAAATTGTAGATGACGACGCAGAGCCGCTGCCGCAGGGCGACATTGGTCTGGTCAGGGTGAGGAATTCTTACTTGGCTTCTGGCTACCTGAATGCCCCCGAGGCACAGGCAAAGTCGTTTCGCGATGGCTGGTTCTATTCCGGAGACTTCGGCCGTTTCAACGAATTCGGCGGGCTAGAGATACTGGGGCGAACCGGCGATGTTCTGAACATAGGTGGCGTAAAGGTAAATGCGCTGGCGATAGACGAAGAACTGCGCAAAGTTCCGGGCGTCGTTGATGCGATGTGTTTCGACGTACCTAGTCCGGAGGGCCCGAATGCCCTGATTGCTTTTGTCGTCCCCGATCACGGCGAACATTTTGGCAAACTGGCGCAGCGGATCGCATTGAGTGTCCAAGAGAGATTGGCCCCGCCTCGCCTGCCAAGCCGGCTGATCGAAGCAAGTGCGGTCCCGCGCGCGCACGACGGTGGAGCGCAAAGGTTCCAGTGCAGGCAGATCTATCTAGACCATCACATCAAGACCTGACGGAGGGTGGCGCGAGTGCAAGATCATTCGGAATACCCAGAACAGAACCCTGACCAAGACAACGGCTCTGGTCCCATGCCCCAAGAGCCGCTTTTTGTCTTCGGCGGGACGGGCGTCATTGGCCGCGCATTTCAAAGCGTCTCTCGGGAGCGCGGCCAGCCAATGATTTCCGTGTCGCTTGATCCAGCCCAGAGCAGCGATGGTTTCACAAATCTGCAGGCCGACGTCTCGGAGATAACTGCCGGGCATTTG
>JALQXR010000006.1 GCA_023263105.1 Marivivens sp.
CCCAGGTCCGCGGCGTGACAGTCTTCAACCTGTGCCGGTCCTACGCCTACCAGAGCCTCGGCTACTACGTGACCCTGCTGGCCGAGGCCCGCGACATCCTGCTGCAGCATCGCCCCGCCGACACGCCGGTGATGCTGGCGACGTCGCTGGGACGGCCCGAGGAACACGTCCGCTACCGCAGACTCGCGGATCTGGACGTGGACGAGGTCGACATGCTGACCGTCGTTCTGGTCGGCTCGTCCAACAGCAGGCTGGCCCAGTTGGGCGAAGGCCCCCGTATGTTCACTCCGCGGGGATACGCCCGCAAGATCGATGGCGATCTGGCCCAGAAGGAGGCGCGCGCATGACTGTCTATTTTATCGGCGCCGGTCCGGGCGACCCCGAATTGCTGACGCTCAAGGCGCGGCGGATCATCGGTGAATGTCCTGTCTGTCTTTATGCCGGTTCGCTGGTCCCCGAAGAGGTCGTCGCCTGCGCGCCTGACGGAGCGCGCGTGATGGACACGGCCCCGATGACGCTGGACGATACCCATGGGGAGATTCTGGCCGCTCACCGCGCGGGCCAGAACGTCGCGCGGGTCCATTCCGGCGATCCTTCGCTGTACGGCGCGATCGCCGAGCAGATCCGCCGCCTGAAAGCCGATGGCATCGACTATGAAATCATTCCCGGAGTCCCCGCCTATGCCGCCGCCGCTGCCGCGCTGGGGCAGGAACTGACCATCCCCGAGATCGCCCAATCCATCGTTCTGACCCGTATGTCGATGAAATCGACCTCGATGCCGGCTGGCGAGACACTGGAAAATTTTGCACGCACGGGCGCTACTCTGGCGATCCATCTGGGCGTGCGCGCGCTGCGCGAAATCGAAAGGCAGCTTAGCCCGCACTACGGACCGGACTGTCCTGTGGCGGTCGTTTATCGCGTTGGTTGGCCAGACCAGATGATCCTGCGGGGCACGCTTTCGGACATTCATCCGAAGGTCCGCGAGGCAAAGCTGACACGCACGACGCTGATCCTTGTGGGGCCGGCTTTGGGCGGGGATCACGGGTTTCCGGACAGTGCGCTTTATGATGCCTCGCGCCCACATGTCCTGCGGCCGAAAGCAAGAAAGGCGGGCTGAGTCCGCCGTGCAACGTGCTCTAAGTGCATTGAATCCTTTACTTGATTTTCACTTTTCTTGCGTCATGCTGTTCACGACTACAGGAGGGCATGATGACTGAATTTCTGCCAGAGGCCGTTCGCAAGGGACTCGAAGATGCACGCAAGGCAGCACAGCGGCGGTCGTCGCGGCTATGTGTGCATGACGGAGACAAGGTGTTCCGCGTCCTGCGTTTGTGGGACGGCGGATTCGCTGTGGACGCCGAAGACGCTCCGAAATTGCGCGGCCACGTCGATATCTATGATGGCGCGCGGCACCTCTATCAATGTCTGGTGATGACCAGCCGTGAAGAAGCCGGCGAGCGGATTTTCGAATTCAAATGGCACACGGCCGTTGCCGACCGTCCTGCCGACGACTTTGAACGCGACCGCGATGGCCCTGTCGCTTTGATCGGCCGCTAAGACGCGGGTCAGGTTCCGGTCCGGCCTTGTCGACCCCGCCTGGTCGGGCTGTCCGCTTTGTAACGTGTCAGCCAGCGAAACGGGTCAGCCAGCGAATCGAGCAGCCAGACGTTCCAGCAATGAAACGCAGGCGGCCAACTGGTCGATTTCCACGTATTCATCGGGCTTGTGCGCCTGCGCAATCGAGCCCGGGCCGCAGACGATCACGTCCATTCCCAGTCCTTGGAACAGTCCCGCCTCGGTCCCGAAGGGCACCAGATCCGCACCGTTTGCACCGGTCAGCTCTGCCACCAGATCGCGGATGGCGTTCTTGTCCATGGGTTCCAGCCCGACGACCTCTCCTATTGTTTCGGTCGTGATGTCGGCGTCGGGGGCAACGGCCCGCATCGCGGGCAACAGGTCATGGGTGCAAAACCGGTGTAGGTCGGATTTCACAAAATCCGCGTCCGACGTCTGGACCGGTCGCATTTCCCAATCCACCCGCGCCTTGCCGGCGATCACGTTGTGGGCCACGCCGCCGACAATCGCTCCGGTGTTGATGGTGGTCCAAGGCGGCTCGAACCGGCTGCCCTCTGGCACCCGCGCCTTCAACTGTTCGCGCAGGTCCAGCAGGCGGTTCACATAACGCGCCGCGTATTCGGCGGCGTTCACGCCCAGATCAGGGGCCGATCCGTGGCCTTCCAGACCGGTGAATCGGGTGGTGTATTCAAAGCAGCCCTTGTGGCCCTCGATGATCCGCATCGAGGTCGGTTCGCCAATGATCGCCATCGCAGGCCGAACTCCGCGATCCTTGAGCGTATCGACCAGCGCCTGCCCACCAAGGCAGCCTGTTTCTTCGTCGTGGGTAAAGGCGAAATGGATGGGGCGCGTCGAGCCTGCTTTGGCAAACAAAGGAGCCGCAGCAACCGCAGCCGCGATAAATCCCTTCATGTCGCAGGTGCCGCGCCCGAACAGTTTGCCGTCCCTTTCAACCATCGTGAAGGGGTCGCTGGTCCAGTCCTGTTCCGCCACCGGAACGACGTCCGAATGCCCCGACAACACCAGCCCGCCGTCCGTATCCGGCCCTATGGTCGCCCAAAGGTTGGCCTTTTTCCCGCTGTCGTCGAACAGCACCTCGACCCGCGCGCCATGGGCTTGGAGCCGCTCTGCGAGATAGCTGATGCAATCAAGGTTGCTGTCAGTCGAAATCGTCGGAAAAGCGATCAGATCGGCAAGGATGTCGGTGGTGTCGGCAAGTAAGGTCATCTGTCCCCCAGTCTTAACGCAAGGATGGCAGAGCCGTTGCGGTGAAGATAGGGTGAAATCGACTGGTCAAGGAGGCCCCATGCAGCGACTGGACGACCGCGATCTTGCGATCCTGAAGATCCTGAGTTCCGAAGGGCGGATAACCAAGGCCGCCTTGGCAGAGCGCGTGGGTCTTAGCCCGACGCCCTGTTGGGAACGGCTGGCCCGACTGGAGTCGTCGGGCCTGATCGAAGGCTATGGCGCAAGGATCTCGTTGCGGCGTCTGGGGCCGTCGATCACCGTGTTCGTGACGGTCGAAATCGCCGACCATACCGCCGCAAGCTTTCGTGGATTCGAGGCCGCGATGCAGCGCTATGACGAAGTAACAGGCTGTTGGGCGCTGGGTGGGGGCACCGATTACCTGTTGCAGGTCGTGGTGCGCGATGTCGACTCCTATCAGACGCTTGTCGAAGAAATGCTGGACGCTCGGATCGGCGTGAAACGCTACTTTACCTACATCGTCACCAAATCGGTCAAAGCCGGTGGGCCGCTGCCCTTTGATCACCTCTTATCCAGATGAATCGTCTGGAAAAACCTTCCTAGATTAGTCATTCATCTGATGATGGGGTAGGTTTCGCCTGAAATTTTGGAAAATTCGTCTTATCAAGAGGCTATTAGCCAAAAGGAAACGCCATGCTGACGAACGACACCCTGTCCAAATGGGACCGCGAAAATTTCATGCACCCTTCGACCCATCTGGGTCAGCACGCGCGGGGTGAGGCGACCGGCCGCGTGATCCGGACTGCCAGCGGCTGCGAAATCGAGGACAGGGATGGCAACCGGCTTTTGGACGGTTTCGCGGGGCTTTACTGCGTCAACGTCGGCTATGGCCGCCCCGAGATCGCCGAAGCAATTGCAAACCAAGCGCGAGAGCTGGCCTATTACCACTCTTATGCGGGGCACGGCAGCGAAGCGTCGATCACGCTGGCGCGGATGGTGATGGAGCGCGCGCCAAAGAACATGTCCAAGGTCTACTTCGGTCTGGGCGGTTCGGACGCCAATGAAACGAACGTCAAGCTGATCTGGTACTACAACAACATCTTGGGGCGTCCCGAAAAGAAAAAGATCATCAGCCGTTGGCGCGGCTACCACGGGTCCGGTCTGGTCACCGGATCGCTGACCGGACTGGAGCTGTTCCACAAGAAATTCGACCTTCCGATGAGTCAGGTCGTGCATACGACAAGCCCCTATTTCTACCGCCGCAAAGACGCCGCCCAGACCGAGGCCCAGTTCGTCGCCAAATGTGTCGCCGATCTGGAAGACCTTATCGCCCGCGAAGGTGCCGACACGATTGCCGCGTTCATCGGCGAGCCGGTCTTGGGGACGGGGGGGATCGTGCCTCCGCCTGCCGGATATTGGCCCGCGATCCAGCAGGTGCTGCGCAAGCATGACATCCTTTTGGTCGTGGACGAGGTCGTGACCGGTTTTGGTCGTCTGGGATCCATGTTCGGTTCAGAGCACTACGGGCTTGAAGCGGATTTCATTACCATCGCCAAGGGTCTGACCAGCGCCTATGCCCCACTGTCGGGGTCGATCATTTCGGATCGGGTCTGGAAAGTGTTGGAAAAGGGCACGGATGAAAACGGTGTCATGGGCCACGGCTGGACCTATTCGGCGCATCCGATCGGCGCGGCGGCGGGTGTCGCCAACCTGATGCTGATCGACGAACTGAGTCTGATCGGCAATGCCGCACAGGTCGGGCTCTATCTGCGCGAGGGGCTGCGCGACGCCTTGGGCGATCATCCGAATGTCGGAGACGTGCGGGGCGAGGGTCTGATGTGCGCCGTCGAGCTGGTCGCCGACCGTGACACCCGCGCCGCCTTTGATCCGGCGCAGAAAGTCGGGCCGTCGGTGATCGGGCGCATGTTGGCCGACGACAAGGTCATCGCGCGGGCCATGCCGCAGGGCGACATCCTTGGATATGCGCCGCCGTTCTGCCTGACCAAGGCCGAGGCAGACCGGATCATCGGCGCCACCGACCGAGCCATTCGAAACGTTCTGGGATAGTGTCGCGATGCCGGACGACTTTGATCTGACAGATTTCCTGCCTTATGTCCTGAACCGCGCTTCGGAAGCGGCGGGGCATGAATTTCAGGCGGTCTACAAAGAGCGTTACGGAATGTTGCGCAGCGAATGGCGTGTGCTGTTCCATCTGGGCCGCTTCGGCGATCTGACATCAAGAGAGGTCTGCGACCGGTCTGGGCTGCATAAGACAAAGGTCAGTCGTGCGGTTAAGGCGCTGGAACAGAAAAGGTATCTGACCCGTACCGCCGTCGAGACCGACCGGCGGCAGGAAACGCTGCGCCTGACGGCCACGGGGCAGTCTGTCTATCGCGACCTAAAGGCGAAAGCGCAGGATTTCGATGCTGCGATGGCGTCTCGGGTTCCGGCCGAGGACCTTGTCGTCCTGCGGCGCTGCCTAAAAGAGATGTCCGGCCTGTCGTGACGGTCCTGCCAAACTGAAAAGGCCCGCCAAACTGGCGGGCCTTTAAGTTTACTGCTCGAATTTTCTTTACAGAACCGAGGCTGCGTCAACGCTGGGCAGGCCAAGCGCTTCGCCGACTGCGGCGTAGGTCAGCTTGCCGGCGTGAACGTTCAGGCCGTTCAGCAGGTGTTTGTCGTCGCGGCAAGCCTGCTTCCAACCCTTGTTAGCCAGAGCGATCATGAACGGCATGGTCGCGTTGCCCAGAGCGATGGTCGAGGTGCGCGCAACGGCGCCCGGCATGTTGGCGACGCAGTAGTGCATGATGCCGTCGACGTCATAGACCGGATCCTGGTGGGTCGTGGCGCGGCTGGTTTCAAAGCAGCCACCCTGGTCGATTGCAACGTCGACAAGCGCCGCACCCGGCTTCAGTTCCTTCAGCTGGTCGCGCTTGATCAGCTTCGGAGCAGCGGCACCGGGGATCAGGACCGCGCCGATGATCATATCGGCTTCGCGGGCCAGTTCGATGGTGTTGCCGGCGCTGGCGTAGGCGTTCTTGAACGACCGGCCGAAAACGTCGTCGAGGTAGCGCAGACGCGGGATCGACCGGTCCAGAACGGTCACATCGGCGCCCATTCCCGCTGCGATCTTGGCTGCGTGAGTGCCGACGACACCGCCGCCGATCACCAGAACCTTAGCCGGACCAACGCCCGGGACGCCGCCCAGAAGCACGCCGCGGCCGCCGTTGGCCTTTTGCAGGGTCCACGCGCCGACCTGCGGTGCGAGACGACCGGCGACTTCGGACATCGGGGCCAGCAGGGGCAGGCCACCACGGTCATCGGTCACGGTTTCATAGGCGATGCAGGTCGCGCCGGACTTCAGCAGGTCGTGGGTCTGATCCGCATCGGGGGCCAGGTGCAGGTAGGTGAACAGGATCTGGCCTTCGCGCAGCATCTTGCGTTCGACGGCCTGAGGCTCTTTCACCTTCACGATCATGTCGGCGGCGGCGAAGACTTCTTTCGCG
This sequence comes from Marivivens sp., assembly GCA_023263105.1. GTDB lineage: Bacteria > Pseudomonadota > Alphaproteobacteria > Rhodobacterales > Rhodobacteraceae > JALQXR01. The sequence goes on from JALQXR010000006.1 coordinate 6,288, forward strand.
GTGCCGACGATCTTTGCGCCGACGGCGATGTAGTCGTCGTCAGAAAAGCCAGCACCGGCACCGGCGTTGGTTTCGATCGTGACGGTGTGACCGTTGACGATGGCTTCGTGCGCCGCATTCGGCGTCATGCCGACGCGAAATTCCTGCGGTTTGATCTCTTTGGGGCATCCGATATGCATGGTCGTTCCTCTCCCTACGGCCGCGACGGCGGCACGCGAATCCTTGATGTGGCGATCATGCGCCTTGACCCATGCAATTGCTTAGAGTTTCTTTGTCCTCAGAGACGCAGTTTTCGAATAATCGTGCGTCATTTGGCAGAACGGAGCGAAAATCTTGCGTGAAATCGAACTGGACCAAATCGACCTCCGCTTGCTCGAGGCGCTTCAGCGGGACGGCAGAATGTCAAATTCGGACCTATCCGAGAGGGTAAACCTGTCCCCCTCGGCCTGCCACAGGCGGGTGCAGCGGCTAGAGGCGGATGGCGTGATCAAAGGCTATGTCGCCCTGCTAGAGCCGCGCAGTCTGGGTCGTCCGACAACGGTCTTTGTGGAAATCACGCTAAGCGGTCAGGCGGACGAAATCCTTGATGCGTTCGAGAAAGCCGTGTCGCTGGTTCCCGACGTGCTGGAATGTCATCTGATGGCGGGGACCGCCGATTATCTGCTGAAGGTCGTCGCGCAGGACACCGACGATTTCGCCCGGATCCATCGCCGCTACCTTGCCACCCTGCCGGGTGTGCAGACGATGCAGTCGTCCTTTGCGCTGCGGACGGTCCGGCAGACCACGGCGCTTCCTGTGCGGGCCTGAGGCAAAAACAAACCCCCGAGGCAGGGCCACGGGGGTCGTTTATTCGTTCATCAGGAAAGGTGCTTAGAGCAGACCTTCACGCTGAGCTTTCTTCCGAGCGAGCTTGCGCTGACGGCGGATGGCCTCGGCCTTCTCGCGCGCCTTGCGGATGGAGGGTTTCTCGAAATGTTGCTTGAGCTTCATTTCGCGGAACACGCCTTCGCGCTGCAGCTTCTTCTTCAGAGCGCGGAGCGCCTGATCGACGTTATTGTCACGAACGGATACCTGCATGTGGTTTTCACCACCTTTCTAAGTTGGATTTGCAAAAAGTTGCAGGAACCGCGCATATAGCAACGGGCCGACAAGTTGTCTAGTCTGCGGCAAATGACTCTGACCACGGTACTTCAATGACCCAGACGACGATCGACCCGCGACTAGGGGCGCTGCTGGATGCGGCGGTGCTGCACGTGCCTTTTGACGGCTGGTCCGACGTGACCTTTGACGCGGCGATTGCGGATTGCGGCATCTCGGCGTCCGAGGCAAAGGACATCGCGCCGCGTGGCGCAATCGATCTGGCCGCTGCCTACCACCGGCGCGGGGACGCGGCGATGGTTGCCGCGCTGGACAGCACCGATCTGTCCGAATTGCGCTATTCCGACCGCGTGTCGCTTGCGGTCCGGTTGCGCCTAAGGGATGCCGACCGCGAAGTCGTCCGGCGTGGCTCGTCGTTGTTCGCATTGCCCCTGCACGCCGCAGAGGGAGCAGCCCTGATCTGGGGCACCGCCGATGCCATCTGGACCGCGCTGGGCGATACGTCGCGCGACGGTAACTGGTATTCGAAACGCGCCATCCTGTCGGGCGTCTATGGCAGCGTCGTCCTTTTCTGGCTGGGCGACCAAAGCGGGGGCGCGGATACCGACGCCTTTATCGAGCGCCGGATCGGCGACGTGATGCGGTTCGAAAAGCTCAAATCCGACGCCCGCAAGAGCCCGTTGTTCGGGCCGGTGGCGCGTGGGCTGGGGCGGGTCATGGGATCGATCCGTGCGCCTGCCGCGCGGGCAGGGGCCGACGACCTTCCCGGCACATGGACGCTGGACACTGACACCAAAGGGGCTGCGAAATGAAAGCAATCGAAATCAGCAAGCCCGGCGGGCCCGAGGTTCTGGTGCTAACCGAGCGGCCGATGCCAAAGGCCGGATTCGGGCAGGTGGTGATCAAGGTCGCCTATGCCGGAGTGAACCGCCCCGATGCCCTGCAACGCGCAGGCGCCTATGCGCCGCCTTCGGGCGCCAGCGACCTTCCCGGGCTAGAGGCCGCGGGGACGATTTCCGAGGTCGGCGAAGGCGTCAGCCAGTGGAACGTCGGGGATAAGGTCTGCGCGCTGTTGCCCGGCGGCGGATACGCCGAATATGTCGCCACCCCCGCCGCGCATTGCCTTCCCGTGCCGCAGGGGCTGTCCTTGAAAGAGGCCGCCTGCCTGCCCGAAAATTTCTTCACCGTCTGGTCGAACGTTTTCACCCGTGGCGGGTTGAAAGCCGGCGAAAGGTTCCTTGTCCACGGCGGGTCATCCGGCATCGGAACGGTGGCCATCCAGCTCGCGCGGCTGTTCGGGGCTCGGGTCTTTGCGACCGCAGGCAGCGACCGCAAATGCCGCGCCTGTGTGGATCTGGGGGCCGAGCGTGCGATCAACTACAAGACCGAAGACTTTGTCGAGGTCGTAAAGGCCGAAGGCGGCGCGGACCTTATCCTTGATATGGTGGGCGGGCCCTATATTGCCCGCAACCTTTCGGCTTTGGCCGATGATGGGCGGCTGGTGCAGATCGCGTTCCTGCAGGGCCCAAAAGTCGACCTGAACCTTGCGCAGCTTATGACGCGGCGGCTTTCGTTCACGGGGTCTACATTGCGTCCGCAGTCCGACGCTGCAAAGGCGGCGATCGCCGATAGCCTCTTGCACGACGTCTGGCCCCACATTTCGTCGGGCAGGATCGGTCCGGTCATGGATGAGGAATTCGATCTGGAAGATGCGTCAAAGGCGCATGCCTGCATGGAAGCCAGCAACCATATCGGAAAACTGGTTCTGAAGGTCGGCTAGTCCTTCGGCCTGCGCGCGCCAATCGCGAGGTAAAGACCAAGCACCAGCGCGATCGCGATCAGCGTTTGCGGCGTAATCGCCGTGATCAACAGCGCGAGGTTTCCAACGACGCCGACCACGAACTGGCCAGAGTCCTCTCCCAGCAGCAGATAGATCAGAACGATCAAAGCGACAAAAAGCCCCAGAACTTCGGTGATCCGCAACAGGATCGAACGGAAGGTCTTCATGAGGTCGTCGAATTTGTTCATTCGTGGTCTCGCTACTGGGAGAGGTTTTTTCAGGTCGCTCTTACTTGCGGTTGAAGAGCCACAGTACGACGCCGAGCGAGATCAGACCGGCAAGACCGGAGCTACCCAGAGTCGACACGAGAGCTGTGATGTTTCCAACCACGTCGCCAAGGAACGACATCTTGCTCGAGCCAACCAGCAGCGATGCCACGATTGCAAGAGCAAGAAGCGAAATGCCGATCTCGGTGATCGTGCCGATGGTCTTCTTAACGTTGTCCAACATTGGTTTATTCCCTTTTCCCTGTATGAGGCGCGGTCGAAACCGACGCTGGGTCAACCTGATCGGCAAAAATCCGCTCAGTCAACAATTATTGCGACTTTTTGTCTCAAAACTCTAGATGCGGTGTCAAAACACAACATTTCGACGCAACCTATAGGTGATTAATGTCAAAATAGACAAAAATCACCCCCCGCCGATCAGCGGCCAAGCCAGCGCGGGACGGTGGACTCCGCCCCGCCAAAGGCAGCGATTTCCAGCAGGGATCGGGGGGCGGGCGCTCCGGATGTCGTGACTTATCCGAACTGCGAACGGTGCTATTCTGACGCCGGACCAGACCATATTCACCGGTCCGACCGATTTTTCAGGAGTCAAAAATGACCAAGTCGAAACCCGCGCCGAAGGGTCCGAAATCCGATAAGCCGCTGCCGCAGGCAAAACCGCACGGGCTGGAAAAGATCACTCCGGCCGCGGGCGCGAAAAAGGGCAAATAGTCACCGGACCGGCAAGAGGCTCGCGTCATCCAGACTGCAGTCGCGGATGACGTCCTGCCCGCAGGTGCGAAACTCTAGATCCCGGGTCATGCAGACACGGGCTTCCTGAATTGCGCCCGCGCGGCAGGTGATCGTGATCATGTCCGGACGCAGGCCTTGGTTTTCCGCGACAAAGGCGTCCTCGACCACGGACGCGGGCAGGGTGATTTCCTGTTCGAGCCGCAGAAAGACGTCGGGCCGCGTGACCTTGTTGTAGGCGGTGACCGCCGTCGCAAAGTAGTCGGTCGCCGAAAGCCCCGAGCAGACGCCGTGTTTGCGCCATTGATGCCAAGCCGACCCCGAACTGCCCATGATCGTCGCCATCAATCGGGTCTGGCGTTCGGTCGGCTGAGGCTCGGACGTGCTGCAATAGTCGGGCCAGCCGCGTTCGTACTGCGGCCACAGCCCATGCAGCACCCAGCCAAACTCCTGCCCGATGTCGCATTGGGGCGACCCTCGGTCCGAGCCTTCAAGGGCGCACCAGTTGGGGGACCAGCTAAGCGACAGGACGTAATAGTCAAAGTCGCCCGCGGTTCCTTCGGCCCGAACAGAGGTCAGGGACGACAGGCAGATGGCGGCGGCTGCAAGGATTCGGCGCATTTTCTCTTTTCACTTTGTTGCCCTGCGACTATATACGCCCCGAGTTCCCCGAAAAAGTGAACTGGGCCCCTGCGGCCCGCCCCCTGATCCGGGGCACGGGGAAGGCTTGTTCTAGGAGATGACCAATGGCTGAAAAACCGATCATGGCCAAAGCCACCGCAGTCTGGCTGGTGGACAACACGACGATGACTTTCAAGCAGATTGCCGAATTCGCTGGCATGCACGAGCTTGAGGTTCAGGGCATTGCCGATGGCGACGTGGCGGCCGGCGTGAAGGGGTTCGACCCCGTCGCGAACAACCAGCTGACGCAGGACGAAATCGACGCGGCCGAAAAGAACCCGCTTCACCGGCTGAAGTTGAAATTCAACCCCGCCGCTGTTGGCGAAGAAAAGCGCCGCGGCCCGCGCTACACCCCGCTGTCAAAGCGGCAGGATCGCCCCGCGTCGATCCTCTGGCTGGTGAAATTCCACCCCGAACTGTCGGACGGTCAGGTGTCGAAGCTGGTTGGCACGACCAAGCCGACCATTCAGGCGATCCGCGAACGCACCCATTGGAACATTTCCAACATCGATCCGATCGATCCGGTTGCTTTGGGCCTGTGCAAGCAGTCCGAACTGGACGCCGCTGTGCAAAAGGCGAACGCGAAGAAGGCCAAAGAAGGCGGCGTGATGACCGACGACGAGCGTCGCAAGCTTGTCTCGACCGAGCAGAGCCTTGGCATGGCACCCGAGCCGAAGATCCCGTCCTCGATTTCGGGGCTCGAGACCTTTACGCTGGGCAATGACACGGCCGATCACGACGACGACAAGGACGATACCGATTTCTCGGATGCGGACAGCTTCTTCAACCTGCCCGACGACGATGACGAGGATGACGACCGTCATTGATCCGGCCTGCGCTGCGGCGTTGTCCGTTGCTGGCCCTTGTTTATGAAAAAGGCCCCGTTCCAGAGATGGAGCGGGGCCTAAGTTTGCAGGAGACCTGCCTACCACCTTTTTCGTGGTCGCCCGGGACAGCGGTACGACCATCGCTCCAGTGGTTAGTGAACAGCCGACTTGTGAGCTTGAGAGCCGGCTGCCTTCCATGCGGTCAGGTCACGCCGGACAGGAGATGGCAAACCCCGCCCCGCGATCATTCCCATTTCCGCACAGAGCCTTAGGACCGACCAGAACGCCTTTTTCACGGCGTTCTCGCGAAGCGGCGATTGCAGATCGTCCACTCCGACGAAGGGCAAAAGCATCTGCCCATCGACGATCAAGTCCTTTGGAAGACATAGATCCAGACCGCTGACGCTATCGAAACGATCGAGGCGCAGCAGGAAAAGTTCGCCCTTCAGCCGCGACAGGGTCGGCAGCAGCAGAAGCCGCTGGTAGACCGCGCCGGTCAGTTTCGTTCCGCCCGCAATGACAACGTTCGGTCCGGCAGAATGACCGCCGATACGAAAGCCGACGTGACCGGGAAAGAGTCCGGTCTCGATGTCGCGGATGTACCGGTCCCCGATAGCGGCAGAGCGGTCAAACGAAGCGGGATGAAGAGTCACGTTTTCCATGAGGGCAGATTAATACCTGCTTAATCATAAGAATAACGAATAATAATATGCTATCTTAAGAGTATTGCTTATGAATAATCTTGCCAGTCGTCGTCGAGCATTTTGCCCAGCACGTCGACCTCTCCGCGGGACAGACCAGCGAGTTCTTGCAGTACTTCGGTCTGGCTTCGGCCCAGCGACTCTGCCACCGCGCTAAGGCAGGACTGCGCCTTGGCTGCCAGTTCGGGGTCAAGATCATTGCGCCAGACTGACCAGACCGGAAAGGGAAAGACCGGCGCATCCGGCACCAGATGCATTTCGCCGCTGTCGATATAGCGGGCGGCAAATCGCGCGGGCAGATAGGCCGAAAGCCCCCGCACAAGGATGAATTCGCCCGCCATCGCGCCGGTCGCCAGCACAAGCCCAAGGCTGGTCAGTCCCGGTAACTGCAACGCATGGGCCTGAGAGAATTCCGGACCCCAGTCGACAAAGACATAGCGGTTGGCCACTTCGTCGATCGATGCCGCGGGCCAGCACGCCACAAGGACAAGGTCGTCTTCCATCACGGGGCGCAACGTCAGGCCGGGCCGCATTTCGGGGGTGTACATCAGCGCGACGTGGACGGTGCCTTCGAGAAGCAGGCGGGTCAGGCGTTCGGTCATGCCGACTTCGCCCCGGATCGACAGGTTTGGTACCTCTCGTCTAAGGGTGTCGATCCAGCGGTACCCCAGCCGTGGCCAAAGCGCGTATTGCGCCCCGATGTTCAGGTATTGGTCGTAGCCGTCAGGCAGGGCGATCTGTTGGCGGCTTTCTTCCCAGACGCGGATCATCCGCATGGCATAGGGTTCGAACTGGCGACCCGCCGAGGTCAGCTCGGCGCCGCCTTTGGACCGCGAAAAGAGCGACTGCCCGACCGATTCTTCCAGCCGTTTGACCCGCAGCGACACAGCCGATTGGGTGACATAGAGCCGCTCTGCCGCCGCCCCGAAAGAGCCGCTGGACGCCACCGCCAGAAACGTCCGGAGCAGCGCGATATCCATCGGTCAAAGGCTCCTGCGGGCCTTGAGCGCCGCAGTGATCGTTCCGTCGTCAAGGTAGTCCAGCTCTCCGCCGACCGGAACGCCCTGCGCAAGCGATGTAACCTTCACATCCTGCAGCCGGTCGGCGATGTAATGGGCGGTCGTCTGGCCGTCGATCGTCGCACCAAGGGCCAGGATGACTTCGGTGATGGACTCGGCGGCGACGCGGTCGATCAGCTGGGGGATGCGCAGTTCTTCCGGTCCGACCGCGTCCAGCGCCGAAAGCGTGCCGCCAAGCACGTGGTAGCGGCCTTTGAACACGCCGGCCCGCTCCATCGCCCAAAGATCGGCGACATCCTCGACCACGCACAGCTCTCCGGTCGCGCGCTTTTCGCTGGCGCAGATGCCGCAGACGTCGCCGGTGCCGATGTTGCCGCAGTTCAGACATTCGCGGGCGGTGGTGCCGACACGGTGAAGCGCCTCGGCCAGCGGAAGAAGCTGCAATTGCCGTTTCTTGATCAGATGCAGCACCGCGCGGCGCGCCGACCTGGGCCCGAGTCCGGGCAGTCGGGCCATAAGCTCGATCAGTCGTTCGATATCGGCGGTGCTGTCATCGGTGGCCATTTGGTCCTCAGAACGGCATCTTGAAGCCTTCGGGCAGGCCAAGTCCTGCGGTCATCTTCTGCATTTCAGAGGCGGCGCGGTCAGACGCCTTTGCCTGAGCATCCTTGATCGCGGCAAGGATCAGGTCTTCGACCATTTCCTTTTCCGTGGCGACAAAAATCGACGGGTCGATGTCCAAGGCTTTCAGTTCGCCTTTTGCGGTGGCCGTGGCTTTGACCAGTCCGGCTCCGGCTTCGCCGGTGACCGTGATCTGGTCCATCTGCTCTTGCAGTTCGGCCATCTTGGACTGCATGTCCTGTGCCGCTTTCATCATTTTGGCCATGTCGCCAAGGCCGCCAAGACCTTTCAGCATCTGTCTGCTCCTGTGTTCGTTGTTCCTGTCGATGTATGGGCCGGCAGCCATATCGGCAAGCGATCAGTCCTCTTCAAAGGGGTCCCATTCATCTTCGACCTCTGGCAGGGCTTGCGCCTGTGCCTCTTGGGCGACGTCTTCTGGTGTGCGGATCGCCGTGATCTTTGCCTTTGGGAAGGTCCGCAGGATCTCTTGGACCAGAGGATGGGTCTGGGCTTCTTCCATCAGGGCCAGATCCTTGGCGTCGCGGACATCTGCGATGGTGGGTTCGCCGCCGCTGTTCACGACCGACACGGCCCAGCGGTTGCCGGTCCAGACCTGCAGCCGCGCTCCAAGCCGCTGTGCGAGGTCGGCGGGGGCGCTGTCGGACGGTTGGAATTCGATCCGTCCGGGGCGATAGCGGGCAAGCCGGACTCCGGTTTCGACCTCGACCAGCAGTTTGACGTCGCGATGGGCGCGGATCAGGTCGACCACGTCCTCGAACCGCGCGTAGCGGGACAGGGCGTCGGCCGCCAAAGCCACCGCGGCTTGTCCGGTCTGGGCCACGGGGCCGCGCGGCGCGGAATGGGTGGGGGCAACGGATGAGCCGGTCGCATTGGCGCCGCCGCCGCGGGACGCGCCGCCGTGCAGCCCGCCACCACCACCGCCACCGCCGCCGGACGGCGGTGGGGTCGGCGTGTCCTGTAGCTTGCGAACCAGTTCTTCGGGCGACGGGAGGTCGGCCACATGGGTCAACCGGATGATTGCCATTTCGGCGGCCATCATCGAATTGGGGGCAAGCGCGACCTCTTCCAGTGCCTTCAGCAACATCTGCCACAGACGGGTCAGCGCGCGCATCGGAATGCGTCCCGCCATGTCCTGACCCCGCGCCCTTTCGTCGGGCGAAATGGTGGGGTCATCCGCGGCGTCGGGTGTGATTTTGACCACGCTGAGCCAGTGGGTGATTTCAGCCAGATCGCGCAGCACCGCCATCGGGTCGGCGCCGTCGGCGTATTGCGACCCGATCTCTGTCAGCGCGCCCGAGGCATCGCCCCGCAGGATCATGTCGAACAGGTCCAGAACGCGCCCCCTGTCCGCCAGCCCAAGCATCGCGCGCACTTGCTCGGCAGTGGTTTCACCTGCGCCGTGGCTGATCGCTTGGTCCAGCAGGGATTCCGCGTCACGGGCCGATCCTTCGGCCGCCCGCGTGATCAGCGCCAGAGCATCGTCCGCAATCTCGGCGCCTTCGGCATTGGCGATCTTGCGCAAGAGCGCGATCATCACTTCGGGTTCGATCCGGCGCAGGTCGAACCGCTGGCAACGGGACAACACGGTCACGGGGACTTTGCGGATTTCGGTCGTCGCAAAGATGAACTTTACATGCGCCGGAGGCTCTTCGAGCGTCTTGAGCAGCGCGTTGAAGGCGCTGGTCGACAGCATGTGGACTTCGTCGATGATGTAGATTTTGTAGCGCGCGCTGGCGGCACGATAATGGACACTGTCGATGATTTCACGGATGTCGCCGACGCCGGTGCGGGATGCGGCGTCCATCTCCATCACGTCGACGTGGCGGCCTTCCATGATGGCGACACAGTGTTCGCATTTTCCGCAAGGCTCGGTGGTGGGGCCGCTCGTTCCGTCGGGCCCGATGCAGTTCATGCCTTTTGCGATGATCCGTGCGGTCGTGGTTTTGCCGGTGCCTCGGATGCCCGTCATGATGAACGCCTGCGCGATCCGCTCGGCGGCAAAGGCATTTTTCAGCGTCCGCACCATAGCGTCCTGACCGACGAGGTCGGCAAAGGTTTCGGGCCGGTATTTGCGGGCGAGAACCTGATAGGCGGGCTTGGGCGCGTCGGTCATGGTGTCCTTGGATTCTGTGTTGGGGACAGGGTAAGCATGGAGACGGGCAAGGTCCACCAGAGATGGCGCGAAGATGCAGGACTTCGATATTCATGAACTAAGCGCCGCCGGAGGCGTGATCGCGCTAGGCCCCATGCCGGGACGGCGGGGCGATCTGGCCGCCGACGTCGAGAAAATCGCTCGTTGGGGCGCGTCGGCGGTCCTGACGATGACGCCGCAAGGCGAACTAGACGCCCACAGAGCCAGCACCCTGCCAGAGGCGCTTGCGGCGCGCGGCATCGACTGGCTGCATTTCGCGGTCGAGGATTTTGGCGTTCCGGCAGCCGGTCGCGCCGCCGAGTGGTCTGGACTCGCCATTGGCCTTCGGGCGCGGTTGGCCAAGGGTCAACGCGTGTTCGTGCATTGCTTTGGCGGGTGCGGCAGGTCGGGGATGGCGGTGCTTCGCCTGATGGTCGAGTCGGGCGACGACCCTGACGCCGCTTTGCGCCAATTGCGTCGGGTGCGCCCCTGCGCCGTCGAAACCGATGCGCAGAGGCTTTGGGCCACGGACCTGGATTAGTCGGCGGTTAGCCGGTGGTTCGTCGGTGGCTAGTCGGTGGCTAGTCGGTCCAGCCGCCCCGCTTCCAGTCGCCGCGCGCCTTGCCGCTTTTTGCCTGCTTTCCCAGCCGTTTGAAACGGGCGTGGGCGACATGGATCGCTTCGGCGTTGTGCTGTTCTTCTCGCTCCAGCTTTTGCCAGCGGCGCAAGCGGTCGGGGTCGATGTCGCCGCTCTCGAGCGCCGCCTTTATCGCGCAGCCCGGCTCGGTTTCGTGTTTGCAGTCGCTGAACCTGCAGGACGCCGCTATCTCTGCGATGTCCGCGAAAACTGCCTCGATCCCGTCAGCCGCTTCGCTCAGCCGCAGTTCGCGCATCCCCGGCGTGTCGACCAGCCAGCCCCCAGCCAGCGTTGGCCGGAGGGCACGCGCTGTGGTGGTGTGGCGGCCCTTTGCGTCGTCTTCGCGGATGCCTTGGGTGTCGTCCTCGATCCCTGTCAGCGCGTTCTGGATCGTCGTCTTGCCCACGCCGGACGACCCGACAAGTGCCAGCGTCTGACCCTGCCTGCACCAAGGTTCGAGCTTGCGGGACTCCTCTGGGTCGCGGGCGTCCAGCGCGATGGCCGTGACCAGCGGTGACATTGCCTCGGCCGCCTTGCGGTAGCTGTCGGGATCGTCGCTTTGGTCGGCTTTGGTCAGCACGACCAACGGGGTGCAGCCCGCCGAAAGCGCCATGGCAAGGTATCGTTCCAGTCGCGCCACGTTAAAGTCGTCGTTGCAGCTGGTGACGATCGCCAGAGTGTCGACATTCGCCGCGATCAACTGTGGGCGCGTGGCGTCGCCCGCCGCGAGCCGCTTGATCAGCGTGGTCCGGTCCAACAGCCGCAGGACGCGCGCGCCATCGGCAATCACCCAGTCGCCGACGGCGAAGGTTCCGGTTTCTTCCTTGGTGACGAGCGCTTCGCTTCCGTGGGTGGAAAGAGCCTCGACGTCGCGGCGGTTGACGGCGTGGATGCGCATCGGCTCGCCGGTGTCATCCGTGCTGAGCTGGCGCTGGAAATGGTCCGACCATCCAAGGTCGGCAAGTGTCGTTTCGGTCAATGATTTAGCCTTTGAACGCGTGAGGATGGGCCGCTGGTCGCGGCGGGGAAATCACGACGGGTTACGGGCGTCACAGCGGCGCATAACCCGGAGGTCGGTTACATTATCCATGATCGTCCTCCGTTCCTTTGGTTTCTGACACGGTGATCATAGGCGAGCCGCGAGGCGCTGCCAAGCGGTCGAAATTCGACCCTGCGGGCGCGGGCCCGTTGAAGATCGGAACAGGCGCGACTAACCTTTGCGCAGGCGACCGGGAAGGCAGGGGATCAGATGACGGCGACCGAGACAGCGCGCACCGTCGAACCTGCATCGCCCTGGCCGGTTATCCGGTCGGTCGGTGTGGACGGGCTGTTGGTCAGTTTCGGGGACCGTCTGGAAGAACCGGCAAACCGCGCCGCGCTTGCCTATCGCGCGGCGGTCGAGCGGCTCTCTCCGTCAGGGGTCGAGGAAACGTCGACCTCGCTTGTGTCGGTCTATGTGCGGTTCGACCCGCTGGCGGTGGCTCATGCCGACTTGCGGGACGTGCTTCTGGGCCTGTTGCGTAGCAAAGACTGGTACGGTCAGGCTCTGCCAGAGGGGCGTCGTAGGTGGCGGATTCCGACCGTGTTCGGGACCGACCGTGCGCCGCAACTGGCCGAGGCAGCCGCCGTGGCCGGCATGTCCGAGGCCGAGGCGATCAGGTCGCTGACCGGCGCGGCGGTTCGGGTCCAGACCATCGGGTTCGCGCCGGGACAGCCCTATCTTGGCGAACTGCCGGCCGCATGGAATATCCCCCGCCAGTCAAAACTGACCCCGCGCGTTCCGGTCGGCGCATTGACGGTCGCGATCCGGCAGATGGTTCTGTTCGCGGTCTCCACCCCGACCGGCTGGCGGCACGTCGGCCAGACCGGTTTTCGCGCCTTTCGACCCGACGCGCCCGAGCCCTTTGTGCTGCGTCCCGGCGACGAGGTGCGGTTTGTCGTCACCGATCCCGATGAATTCGACGCGATGGCGGCCTCTGGTCCCGACGGCGGCGCCACCTTTGAGGTCATCCGATGACACGGGGTTTCATCCTGCGCCGTGGCGGCCCGCAGCTAAGCATACAGGACATGGGACGCAGCGGAGCGCTGTCGCAGGGCCTGTCCCGAGGCGGGGCGGCTGACCGGCTTGCTCTTGTCGAAGGGGCAGCATTGCTGGGCCAGCCCGACACTTTGGCCGCAATTGAAATGGCCGGACTAGGGGGCGAATTCGAAGCGACAGCAGAGTTGCGGATCGCGCTGACGGGCGCTCCGATGCGGGCGGAAATCGACGGCGTGGCCGTGGTCTGGAACGCCAGCCATCTGGTGCCGCGCGGCGGGCGACTGAAGATCGGCGGCGTTCTGGATGGCAATTACGGCTACCTGCACGTCGGCGGCGGGTTCGATACGCTGGACCTGTTAGGCTCGCGTTCGGATCACCGTGCGGCGGGGGTGGGCAGGCCGCTCGACACGGGGATGACCATTCCGGTGGGCAAGGACACCGGCGACGAGGTCGGCTTTCGGCTGGAGCCCGTGGCCCGTTTCGGCGGCGGCGTTCTTCGCATCGTGCCCAGCCTGCAGACCGACCTGTTTCCGGTGTCAGAGCGCGACCGCTTTATCGCCACGGCCTTTCGCCGCGATGCGCGCGGCAACCGGATGGGCGCGCCGCTGGTGTCGGACGGGGACAGGTTCGGCGGAGACGCGGGCCTTAGCGTCCTGTCCGAAGTCGTCGTTCCCGGCGATATCCAGATCACCGGCGACGGAACTCCGTTCGTGCTTTTGGCGGAATGTCAGACGACTGGCGGCTACCCCCGGATCGGGACGGTGATTCCCTGCGACATACCGCGTGCGGCGCAGGCCGGAGCGGGGTCAGAGATCCGCTTTGTCTTTGTGACGATGGACGAGGCACTGGCCGCAGAGCGCGCCGCAGCCACAGAGCGCAAGGCCTTGCGCAGCCGCCGCCAGAGGCTGGTCCGCCGCCCTCAGGACATACGCGACCTGCTATCCTATCAGTTGATCAGCGGAATGACCGCTGGCCGCGACGCGGACTAGCGCCGCCGCGCGGTCGTCAGAACCAAATGCGGGGAAAAGGTGAGAGGCTGGACAACGACCCAAGCGGGGCTCGTTACGGCTGCTTCCTTCCGGACCTGACCGGGTTGGCGAGGCGCTCGCCCGCGCCAACCTCTCGACCCGTCATATAGGCAAACACTCCGCCCAGCGCAAGCCGCCGCGCCCGCCGCTAGATCTGGAACCGGAAAGTGGCAAAGCCGCGGTCGGTGTGGCCGGTGTGCTGAAGCCCGCCGCCGGTGAAATCCCGCAGATAGGACAGCGCGCCGGGGCCGGTGTCAAAGGTCACCCATTGTCCCGCGTGGCGGTCCGCGAATCGCCAGTTTTGCCGGACCACGGGCCGGATCACCGGAACCGCCCGTATCGCGTCGATGATCATGTCGCAGGCGGTGGCGCGGCTTTCTTCGATGATCTCGGCAGAGGCGGCCATGTGGTATCCGCCGCCGCCTCCGGCGCGGTAGCTGTTGGTGATCAGAACGACACGGTCGTCGTCCTGTATCGGCCCGAGCGGCGACCTAAGGTCGGTGACGACGGGGCTGGGTCCGCTAAGATCGAATGCATAGCGAAGCCCGTCCAGCTGGTCGAAGAAATAGCCCGGTCGATTGGGGTTATGGAGTCGGGCGACACCGTCTGTGTCCAACCTGCCAAAGGTCGAGCCTGCGTGCTCGAGCCAGCGCCGGACCTCTGAGCCGCGCAGGATCATGGCGACGCAGGTGTCGGGATGCGGGTACAGCTCTGCGGCATTGCGCAACAGCAACGGCCCCGCGGGAATGTCGACATAGTTCTGCGGCCCCAGATGCCCCCCCGCCCGAAAGGGGGACACGGCGACCGCATGGGGCAGGTCGCGGAACTCTGGCCGGTCCAGCAGGTCCGCGAAATGGCGCCTCTGGGCTTCGGCGATCAGCCAGAGTGTCGGATCGGCCGCGACGCGGGCAAAGTAGCTTTGCAGGGGGGCGACGGTTTCACCGATCGGGCGCCGGATATGGTAAAGCGTGCGTTCGTGATCGGGGCGGATTGCCTCGGATATGCCGGCGTCGCCGTGTTCGTCGCGCGTGTCGTTGCCGACCTCTAACGCGGTGACCATCGGCGCGGCGGCCTGTCGCCAGCCGGTGTTTTCCCGTTCGAGGCACAGGTCGATGACGCCCAGATGCGACCCGTAGGATCCCGCCAGAACCACCGGCTTGTTGTGGACCAGCCCGCGAACCGGATCCACGTGGTCGGACCGACCCAGTTCGGGGTCCGGAAAGACTGAATGGGTGTGACCGGCGACCAGCACGTCGATGCCGTCGATTTCGGCCAGCGGGATGATCGCGTTTTCCATGCCCAGCGTATGTTCGGCCTCGCCCAGCCCGCTGTGGCAGAGCGCAACCACGACATCGGCGCCCGCGGCCCGCAATTCCGGCACGGTCTGGCGTGCGGCCTGAACCATGTCCTCGACCTGAACCCAATCGGGAAGCCGGTGTTTGTCCCAGCTTGTGATCTGCGGAGGCGTCAGTCCCAGAACCCCGATCCGCAGGTCGACGCGGGTCTGGTCGCTGGCTTGGAAACTGCGCTCTAGCAGCGCCGACCGCGCAAACACGGGCGAGGGGCCGCCGTCGCCTCGCCGGTAGACGTTCGAGCTGAGGACAGGGAACCGCGCGGCGTTGATCGATCTGGTCAGATACTCCAGCCCCAGATTGAATTCGTGGTTGCCGATACAGGCCGCGTCATAGGCCAGCCGGTTCATCGCGCGGATAGCAGGGTGGTCCGTCGCGATTTCGGGGCCGCCGGCAATCGCGTCCGCAAGCGGCGAGCCGACCAGAAAGTCCCCGTTGTCAAACAGCAGGCAGTTCGGCGTGGTCGCGCGGATCTTTGTGACCAATTGGGCAATCCGCGACAGCCCCAAGGCCGGCGCGGGCCGGTCCGAGAGGTAGTCGTACGGCAAGAGGTGCACATGCAAATCCGTCGTCGCGAGGATTCGAATATGGACCTGCGTTCTGATCAGATCCGGAACGGGGTTAGTTCCTGCATTCATACACTTAACGTATAGCAGCGGCGTGATCTATCAACCATAGGTGGAAAAGAGGTTTTGACAATCCCTGTTCAGGCCCAGATTGAACTTTGTCACAACGGGCTATAGTCGTCTGGAATGGAACACGTCTTTCAAATGGCTTTTGGCGGGGGTGACCTCGACCGCGCTGCGGCTTTGCGCGGGGATGCGGCTGCCTTGGCGGCGCTGGTTGCCGACAATGGCTCTGCCGTGCTGTTGTTCTGGCGGGGCAAGCCGCTGGTGATTGACGGCGGCGACCACGTCACGCTTGGATTTGTCCGGCCCGATCATCCGGTCGCGCGCGAGGCCGGCGATCTTTTCTTCATGGGGATGGCCAAGGGCCGCGCGATTTTCGCCGCGGAACTGACAGGCTGGGAGCCCGAAGACGTAGACTTTTCGACACTCGGGGCGTTTCTGGATCCGTCGCGACAGGCGCATCCCGATTTGCCCGACGACCACGTCTTTGCCGAACTGCGCGCGGTGATGACGCGGCTCGACGCCACCGGAGCCGAGATCGCAGCGACGGCGAAAGCCCTGTTCGGGTGGCACACAAGCCACAGGTTCTGTTCGCGTTGCGGCGCGCCCAGCCGGTTGGCTCAGGCGGGCTGGCAAAGGAACTGCGACAGTTGCGGCGGCCAGCACTTTCCGCGAACCGATCCGGTGGTGATCATGCTGGTGACGCATGGCAACAGCGTGCTTTTGGGCCGTTCTCCGGGTTGGCCCGAGGGCATGTATTCGCTTTTGGCCGGTTTCGTAGAACCCGGAGAAACGATCGAAGCGGCCGTCCGGCGCGAGGTGCACGAAGAAACCGGCGTAACGGTCGGTTCGGTCGATTACCTTGCCAGCCAGCCTTGGCCGTTTCCGGCGTCACTGATGATCGGCTGCTCTGGCCGCGCCGAGGGGCGGGACATCACGCTTGACCCGAATGAACTTGAAGACGCGCTATGGGTCACCAAGGAAGAACTGGCGATGGTCTTTGCGGACGAACATCCGGTGATCCGGCCAGCCCGCCGTGGCGCAATTGCCCACGCCATCTTGCGCGGCTGGCTTTCTGGCCAAGTCATTTGACCTCTCACGTTCGCGCAAATACATAATCGGACCTGCAGGAAGCCGGAGGCCCACATGAAATTCAGCGCCCGTGAGGACGTCGAGATCGAAATCGAAAAGGTCTTTGCCGCGATCACGGATTTTGACGGCTTTGAGCGGGCGGCTATGCGGCGCGGAATAAAGTTCGCCCGCACCACCGACTCGGCGAAAATCGGGGTTGGATCAGGCTGGTCGGCGGATTTCAAATTCCGGGGCCGCGCTCGCCGTGTGCTGATCAACATCACCGGGCTAGAGCGACCGACCATGGTCACGACGAGCTTTGAAAGCGGCGGTATCGCGGGGACCGGCGAGGTCGAGCTGATCCCGCTGTCGCGCACCCGCACGCGAATCACGGCTGCCATCGAAATGAAGCCGCAAACGCTGGCGGCACGTCTGATGCTGCAGTCGCTGAAAATCGCGAAAACCGGTCTGGCGAACAAATTCAAAGCCCGTTTGACCGGTTTTGCCAACGATCTGGAAAAGCGCCTGAAGCCCTAGGTCAGGCGGCGTCAGCCTCGCTCGTGGCGGCGGGGCGACGACGGATAGACCCCCAACAGCTTTACGTGATCGGTAAAGTAGTCCAGCTCCTCTAGCGCGAGCTGCACGTTGCGGTCGTCCGGATGGCCTTCGATCTCAGAGTAGAACTGGGTCGCGGTGAATTGCCCGCCGACCATGTAGCTTTCCAGCTTTGTCATGTTGACGCCATTGGTCGCGAAGCCGCCCATCGCCTTGTAAAGGGCCGCGGGGATGTTGCGCACGCGGAAGACAAAGGCGGTCATCATCGCGTGATCGCCGCGGCGGCGGAAATCAGGGTCGCGCGCCATGATCAGGAACCGCGTGGTGTTGTTGTCGTGATCCTCGATATGGCGGGCCAGCACGTCCAGCCCGTAGATCGAGGCCGCAAGTTCGCTGGCCAGCGCCGCGCGGGCCGGATCGTTTGCTTCGCGCACTTCGCGGGCCGCGCGGGCATTGTCAGAGCTGACGACGCCTTTGATGTTGTGCTGGCGCAGAAACCCCGCGACCTGAGGCAGGATCACAGGGTGGCCGTGGGCTTCTTGCACCTGATCCAGCCTGCCGCCCGGAATACCCAAAAGGTTCACGTGAACGCGGACAAAGGCTTCGTCCACGATGTGCAGCCCGCTCTTTGGCAAAAGCGAATGCACGTCCGCGACGCGTCCGTAGGTAGAGTTTTCGACGGCCACCATGGCAAGCTCTGCGTCGCCTCGGCGGACCGCTTCCATCGTCTCGTCAAAGGTCGAACAGGGCAGCGGCTCGTGGCGAGGACGGGTGTCGGCACAAGCCTGATGGCCATAGGCGCCAAGCTCTCCTTGAAATGCGATCCGGGCTGTCATGACGTGCGGCTCCCTTGGACTTCGTCAAAAATGGGCAATAAGTCGCGGTACTATAGCTTGCAAGACCCCGCCGTAACCGGATACATAGCCGCGAAACTGCGAACAAAATGGAACGCGACATGTTCGACACAATGACGCTCACCAAAGCAACCGCCGGTATCTGTGGCGCACTGCTTATCTATCTTTTCGGTCACTGGGCTGCCGATTCCATCTATCATCCGGCTGTTGGCGGGCATGGCGATGAGCATGCTCAGGCCTATGTCATCCCCGTCGAAGGCGGTGAAGGCGCAGCCGAAGAGGCCGTCGAAGAAGGCCCGGCATTTGCCGAAGTGTTCGCCGTTGCGGACGCCGCTGCTGGCGAAAGCGCCTTCCGTCCCTGCAAATCCTGCCACGCAGTCGAAGAGGGCAAGAACGGCACCGGCCCGTCGCTGTACGGCGTTGTCGGTCGTGGCGTAGACACGATGGCTGGGTTCACCGGCTACTCGGGCGCGCTGGAAGAAGTGTTCGATGTCTGGACCCCGGAAAACCTGAACACCTTCCTCGAGAACCCGAAGGCCGCAGCACCGGGCACCGCGATGAACTTCCGCGGTCTGGCCAAGGTCGAAGATCGCGCCAACCTGATTGCCTATCTCGACAGCCTCGACGGCTGATCGCTGCACCGGCTTTGAAAACAAGGGCCGTCCGTTTCGGGCGGCCCTTTTTCGTTGCCGAAAATTTCGGCGAATTCTTTGACTTCCCCCAAGATCACACAATCTCAACTTGATAGAGCACCCAAGCGCATCTTAGCTTGGGTCCAGCGCGGCCGGATCATGAGCCGCAAAAGGGGAGGTTCAGATGCATAATCAACCAAAAGGGGCAGTCGCCCGCGTAAAAACCCGCGAAACTCAGTCTCGGGCGGTCGTGCTGGCCGGCGCTGGGCTGGCCGTGGCCGGAGCCTTGTGGGCGTCCGGTCTGCGGGCAGAAAGCCACGAGACAATCATCGAAAGCCACGGGTTCTCGACCTTTGGCGAATTGGCCTATCCCGCCGATTTTCCGCATATGGCCTATGTGAACCCCGACGCGCCCAAGGGCGGCGAGATCTCGATCTGGGCGCAGGGCACCTTTGACAACATGAACCCCTATGCCACGAAGGAAGGTAACCCCGGCGTCCTGTCGTCCATCGGCTACGAGCGGATCCTTCAGGGCACGGCTGACGAAGTCGGCTCGGCCTACTGTTTTCTCTGCACCACGATGGAATATCCCGAAAGCATCGATTGGGTGATCTTTAACCTGCGGCCCGAAATCACCTTTGCCGACGGAACCCCGATGACGGCGAACGATGTTGTCTTCAGCCATAACCTGCTGATCGAACAAGGCACCGAGTCCTTCGCATCGGTCGTGGGCGCGATGATCCCGAACGTCGAAGCGCTGGATGATCACACCGTCAAATTCTATTTTGGCGAAGGTTTTTCGCGCAACGACGTGATCGGTCAGGCAGGGTCCACGCCGGTCTTTTCGCAGGCGTGGTACGAAGCCACCGGAGCGCGTCTGGACGAAAGCCGGTTCGACATCTCTCCGGGCACGGGGCCGTATATGTTGGACAGCTATGACCAGGGCCGCCGAATCGTCTACACGCGGAACCCGAATTATTGGGGCAATGACATCTCCTTCAACATCGGCCGGAACAACTTTGACACCATCCGTGTGGAATATTTCGCCGACACGACCGCAGCCTTCGAAGCCTTCAAGGCCGGCGAATTCACCTTCCGGCAGGAAAACTCGTCGCTGAACTGGGCCACCGCCTATGACTTCCCCGCGCTGGACAACGGCTGGGTCGTCCGCGAAGAACTGCCCGACGGCAGCCTGCCCACCGCAACCGGCTTTGTGTTCAACCTGACCCGCGAAAAGCTGCAGGACATCCGTGTGCGTCAGGCCTTGGCGCTTATGTATAACTTCACCTGGACCAATGACTCGCTTCAGTACGGCCTGTTCCAGCAGCGCGAAAGCTTCTGGGAAGGGTCCGACATGGAAGCCGTTGGCGTCCCCGAAGGGCTAGAGCTAGAGTTTCTTCAGCGCGTGGCCGACCAGATCGACCCTGCCATCCTGACCGAAGACGTCACGATGCCGCACAGCTCTGGCGCCGATCAGCTGGATCGCGGCAACTTGCGTCAGGCGCTCGCTTTGATGGAGGCCGCAGGCTATACGGCCGGTGCCGACGGCATGCTGCAAAAGGACGGCCAGCCTCTGGTGATCGAGTTCCTCTCGGTCAGCCCGTCCTTCGATCGCATCATCACGCCTTATATCGACAACCTGACAAAACTGGGCGTGACCGCGACCTATAACCGTGTCGATCCGGCGCAATACACCGAACGGACCAACACCTTTGATTTCGACATGATCTTTGACGGATACCGTGTCGGGCTGGAAGAAGGCGAAGGTCTGGCCCAGCGGTTCGGGTCCAGCGGCGTGGGCGACGTGTTCAACCCCGCCAGCTATTCGTCGCCCGCCGTCGACACGCTGATCACCATCGTGACCGAGGCGAAGTCCCGCGACGAAATGGCGGCCGCCGTGCGCGCCATCGACCGGATCATGCGCCGCGATCTGTTCGTGGTGCCGGTGTGGTATCTGGGCAAGTACTGGACCGCCTACTACGACATGTACGAACACCCCGAGACACTGCCGCCCTACGATCTGGGCACGCTGGATTTCTGGTGGTTCAACGAAGACAAGGCCGAGGCCCTGCGGGCGGCTGGCGCGCTGCGCTGATCGACTAAGGCGACCGACCCGATGGGAGCATATATTCTACGACGGCTCCTTCTTGTGATCCCCACATTGCTGGGGATCATGATCGTCAACTTTGCCCTGACCCAATTCGTCCCCGGCGGCCCGATCGAACAGGTCATCGCCAAGATGGAGGGTCGGGGCGACGTCTTTGAAAGCCTGTCAGGCGGCCGCGACGACGTTCAGGGACGGACCGTGATCGAACGCGGCTCGGACTATGACAGCCGCTACGTCGGCGCCCGAGGGCTGCCGCCCGAATTCATCGCGCGGCTCGAGGCAGAGTTCGGTTTTGACAAACCTCCGCTCCAGCGCTTTTTCGAAATGATGTGGAATTACATACGCTTCGACTTTGGCGACAGCTGGTTCCGGTCGATTTCGGTCGTCGATCTGATCCTTGAAAAAATGCCGGTGTCGATCACCTTGGGGCTTTGGTCCACGCTGATCGCCTATCTGGTGTCGATCCCTCTGGGCATCCGTAAGGCCGTGAGCGAAGGCAGCGCGTTCGACACTTGGACCAGTTGGGCGATCATCATCGGCTATGCCATCCCCGGCTTCCTGTTCGCGATTTTATTGATCGTGCTCTTTGCCGGCGGCTCATACTGGCGGGTGTTCCCGTTGCGCGGGCTGACCAGCGACGGGTGGGAAGACCTGAGCATGATCGGCAAGGTTCTGGACTATCTCTGGCACATCACCCTGCCTGTGCTGGCGTCGACGATTTCGGGCTTTGCCACGCTGACCCTGCTGACCAAGAACAGCTTTCTCGACGAGATCAAAAAGCAGTATGTGATGACGGCGCGGGCCAAGGGACTTAGCGATAACGCGGTCCTGTACCGGCATGTGTTCCGCAACGCGATGCTGATCGTGATCTCTGGGTTTCCGGCCCTGTTCATCGGCGTGTTCTTTGGCGGTTCGCTGATCATCGAAACCCTGTTCAGTCTGGACGGCTTGGGGCGGCTTGGCTTCGAAGCAGCCGTCGCCCGCGACTATCCGGTTGTTTTCGGGTCGCTATTCGCCTTTTCCCTTTTGGGACTGGTGATCGGGATCGTGACGGACATCACCTATGTCTACATCGATCCGCGCATTGATTTCGAAAGCAGGGGATGATGCGTCTTAGCCCTCTCAATCAGCGCCGACTGCGAAATTTCCGCAGCAACCGACGCGCCTATTGGTCGCTGGTGATCTTTGGCTTCCTGTTCGGGCTGAGCCTCTTTGCAGAGCTATTGGCCAACGACAAACCGATTCTGGTGAGCTACCGCGGAGACCTGCGGATGCCGGTCTTTGGCTTTTATTCCGAACGGGATTTCGGCGGCGATTTCCCGACCGAAGCCCTATACGGAACCGCCGAGGTGCAGTGCCTGATCGTGACGGGCGGGATGGTCGATTGCTTTGACGAAGCCGAAACCCTGATCGCCGGAGCCGCCGCCGGAACCATCGTCTCCGAGGACTTCCACAAGGGCTGGATGGTCTGGCCGATCATTCCCTATGCCTACGACACGATCGTCAACATCCCCGGAGTTGCGCCCTCTGCCCCTTCGGCAACGAACTGGCTTGGGACCGATGACACCAAACGCGACGTGCTGGCGCGCGTGATCTACGGTTTCCGGCTGTCGGTGTTCTTTGCCATCGTTGTGGTTTCAGTGTCGTCGATCATCGGGGTGCTGGCCGGAGCCGTGCAGGGCTATTTCGGAGGCTGGGTCGACCTGACCTTTCAGCGGATCATCGAAATCTGGAGCGGAATTCCGTCGCTTTATGTGATCATCATTGTCTTTGCGATCCTTGGGCGAAGTTTCTGGCTGCTGGCGTTCCTGATCATCCTGTTCGGCTGGCCGTCGCTCGTGGGTGTGGTGCGGGCCGAATTCTTGCGGGCGCGGAACTTTGAATACGTGCGTGCGGCCCGTGCGTTGGGGGTTCCGGACTGGCGGATCATGCTGCGGCACGTGCTGCCCAACGCGATGGTGGCGACCGTGACGCTGATGCCGTTCCTTGTCACCGGAGCGATCGGCACGCTGGCGTCGCTGGACTTTCTTGGCTTCGGGCTGCCCGCTTCTGCCCCGTCATTAGGAGAGCTGACGCTGCAGGCGAAACAGAACCTGCAGGCGCCGTGGCTGGCCTTTACCGCGTTTTTCACCTTTGCGATCATGTTGTCGCTGCTTGTGTTCATCTTCGAAGGGGTGCGCGACGCATTCGACCCCAGAAAGACCTTCGCATGACCCCGCTTCTGTCTGTCAGCAACCTGTCGGTCGCCTTCCGGCAGGACGGGCGGCAGGTCGATGCGGTGCGGGGTGTCAGCTTTGACCTCGCGGCGGGCGAAACGCTGGCCATCGTAGGGGAAAGCGGCTCGGGCAAATCGGTCACGGCACTGTCGACGGTCCGGTTGTTGGGCGACAGCGCCGATGTTCAAGGCGAAGTGCGGTTTCAGGGCCAGTCCCTGTTGGATGCCGACGACCGCAGCCTGCGAAATGTGCGCGGAAACAAGATCAGCTTTATCTTCCAAGAGCCGATGACCTCGCTCAATCCGCTGCACACGATCGAACGGCAATTGCGCGAGTCGATCGAATTGCATCAGGGCGCGGGGCAGGGGGATGTCAGGACCGAAATCCTGAGTCTGCTAGAGCAGGTCGGCCTGCGCGACCCAGAGCAGCGCCTGGGCGCCTATCCGCACCAACTGTCCGGCGGGCAGCGCCAGCGGGTGATGATTGCGATGGCGCTGGCCAATGATCCGGATCTTTTGATTGCGGATGAGCCGACAACCGCGCTGGACGTGACGATTCAGGCGCAGATACTCGATCTGCTGGCAGAGCTTCGGGCGAAGCGGAACATGGGGCTGTTGTTCATCACGCACGACCTGACCATCGTGCGCCGCATCGCCGAGCGGGTCTGTGTGATGAAAGACGGAGAGATCGTCGAACAGGGCCCTACGGCCAAGATCTTTGATGCGCCGCAGCACCCCTATACCCGCGCGCTGCTGGCCGCCGAATCGACGGGGCGCCCTCTGCCGGTGCCGGTGGATGCCAAGACGGTCCTGACCGCCAGCAATCTTCGGGTCTGGTTCCCGTTCCGGCGCGGCGTCTTTGGGCGGACGGCTGGCTATGTAAAGGCGGTCAACGACGCCAGCCTGACGATCCGCAGCGGCGAAACTGTGGGCATCGTCGGAGAAAGCGGCTCGGGGAAATCGACATTGGCCTTGGCTGTGCTGCGGCTTTTGCGGTTCGAAGGGCGGGTCGTGTTTCTGGGACAGGACCTGTCGCAGATGAGCCAGACGACGCTCAGACCCCTGCGTAAGGACCTGCAGGTGGTGTTTCAGGACCCGTTCGGCAGCCTGAGTCCGCGGATGACAGTCGCTGAAATCATTGCCGAAGGCCTGGGCATCCATTCGCCGGATGCGACCCGTGACCGCCGTGACATGGTGTCGGACATCATGACCGAGGTCGGGCTGGATCCGGCGATGATGGATCGCTATCCGCACGAATTCTCTGGGGGCCAGCGCCAGCGCATTGCCATCGCACGGGCCATGATCCTGCGGCCAAAGTTGCTGGTGCTGGATGAACCGACCAGTGCGCTGGATATGACGGTGCAGGTCCAGATCGTCGGCCTGTTGCGGGACCTGCAGGCAAAGCACGGGCTGGCCTATCTGTTCATCAGCCACGACCTGAAAGTCGTGCGCGCGCTGAGCCATCATATCCTTGTCATGAAGGACGGTGACGTGGTGGAACAGGGACCCGCGGACAAGGTCTTTGACGCGCCGCAGTCAGACTACACACGCGAACTGATGGCGGCTGCGACCGGCGAGCGGGCCTAGCTGCCTTCGCCCATCGGGATGCAGGTCACGCCGCGCGAAATCAGTCGACGGCAGGCCAGTTCCGCGCCTTCGTGGGTCATCCCGACAAAGTTCGCGTCATAGCCGCCGGATCTTTCGACGACGCGCCGAAGCGATCCCTGTAGCGACGACATTTCGTTCAGCGCCACGCGCAGCAGAACGCGTTCGGCTTCGTAGCGGGTGTTGTAGCGCCCGACGTTGATACTCCAGTGACGCCCGCCAGAGGTCGAAATGCGCGTCACGACTTCGGGCTCTGCAGGGCGCGGCGGATAAAGCGCGGGCGCACGGGGAACGGTGGCCGATGCGGCCAGCAGAACCTCGGGTCCGGTGGACGCGGCGCTTGGGGCGGGGGTTGCCTCGGCCAGTTCTACATCGGGCTCTGCCGGCTCGTCGCTTTCCGGCTGGGCGGGGACAAGGGCCTCGGGGCGGGCTTTGGGCAGAACCGCGACCGTGGCGGGGGCTAGCTCTGTTGCAAGGATTTCTTCGTCTTCCGAAATGACGTCTTCATCGACGGGCTCGGCGGCGGCGACAACAGTGGGTTCTTCGTCCACGGTTTCGACCGCTGTGGCTTCGGCGATGGTGGCATCGATGGCGTCGGCGTCCGGCGTGGTCGACGCCACCTCGGCCGCAAGAGCCGCCGTCAGAGCATCGTTGATCGTATCGGCCTCTGCGACCAGCAGGTCTTCGGGCTCTTCGGTTGCGGAACCGGGTCGCGAACGGGGGCGCAGGCTCTTGGTGACCAGACCGTTGACGCGGATCGTCTTACCGGCAAGGCCCTGTCCGCCGTCCGCGGTTCCGATCACGACTTCGGGGGAGCTTTCGGGGACGGCGTTCATCCGGGGCGGCTGTAGCCGCGCGTTGGCAGGAGCGGCGCGGAACCCCATGTCCAGCAACTCGGCCACGCGCGCGTTGCGGTCGGCGGTCGAGGCGCCGCCAAAGACAGTGGCGATGATTCGGACGTTGCCGCGCTGCGCCGAGGCCACAAGGTTGAAGCCCGCGGCGCGGGTGTAGCCGGTCTTGATGCCGTCGGCCCCTTGATAGGCGTTCAGGAACCGGCGGTTGGTGTTCGACACCTGCGCAATGCCTGCGTCGGCGGTCAGTCGCGAAAAGAGGTTATAGTATTGGGGAAAGTCGTAGATCAGGTGGCGGCCAAGATTGGTCATGTCGTGGGCGGTCGACATGTGACCTTCCTCGGTCAGGCCGTTTGCGTTGCGGAATGTCGTCCGGCTCATCCCCATCGCTTCGGCCATCCGGTTCATCCGGCGGGCAAAAGCGGCTTCGGATCCTTCCAGTGCGATGCCGATCGCGGTGGCGGCGTCGTTGGCCGATTTGATCGCGGCGGCGCGGATCAGATAGCGCAGGCGGATTTTCTGACCGGTCCGCAGCTTTGACGGAGGTTCGGCGGCGGCTTCGGCTGTGATCGTCACTTCGGTATCTAGGCTGATCTCGCCGCGCTCGACCGCCTGAAAGGCAAGGTAGAGCGTCATCATCTTGGTCAGCGAGGCGGGGTGCAGGCGCGTGTCCGCGTTGCGGGAATGGATGATCTCTCCGGTTCGGGCGTCCATGACCATAGCTGCATAGGGCGCCGCAAAAGACGCAAGCGGCGCAAGATACGCCACCACCATGATGGAAAAGATCACAAGCCCACGAAGGGCTGTTTGTCCCAAACGACTACTCACGTCGTTGCCTCGCGTCTGCCTCAGGGGCCCGCCTCTTTGTGCGGTACCTCACATTGTTACAATGAGCGTAACACGAAGGGCTCTGGCTGAAAACTCCCCAATTTCAAATAGTTGGTCCGTCGGCAAAATGCAGTGGATGCGATATATGGGTCGCCGGCAGGACCGCGACACCATATGTAGTGTCAGATATCTTCGATCAGGGCGGGCAATTCGGACAGGCTGGGGATAGAGCGGTACCTTGGGTGTGTGGTCGGCTCTTCGGCGTGTTCGTATTCCCACGTCAGTTCGTGCGGCACATGGACCCCCCAAGCCCCGATGGCGAGCGCCGGAACCACGTCCGATTTCAGAGAGTTTCCGACCATCATCGACCGCGCGGTGTCGTGGCGTGCAAAAATGCGTTGGTAGACTTCGGGGGTCTTGTCGCTGACGATCTCGATCGCGTCAAAATAGTCGCCCAGCCCTGACTGCGCCAGCTTGCGCTCTTGGTCCAAGAGGTCGCCTTTGGTGATCAGGACGATTTCGGCGCGCCCCGACAGGTGTTCCAGGCTTTCTCGGGCTGCGGGAAGCAGTTCGATGGGATGGCGCAACATTTCCCGACCCATCTCTATCAGCTCTGCGATGACCTTGGTCGGAACGCGGCCGCGGGTGACTTCGATCGCGGTTTCGATGGTCGAGAGGGTAAAGCCCTTGATGCCGAACCCGTAGTGCCCGAGGTTCCGACGCTCTGCCGCGATCAGGCGCTCCATCAGGTGGTCCGATTCCACGTAGTCGTCCAGCATTTCGGCAAAGCGGGTCTGGGACAGGCGAAAGAACTGTTCGTTCTGCCAAAGCGTGTCGTCGGCGTCGAACCCGATGGTCCATTGATGGGTCATGTGGCGGGCTTCCCGATTTCTAGGGTTCCATAGTGGTCTTGCTCACCTATATATACCGCCAGATCAATGTACCGGTAACAGGCGCTGGATGACCATGCTTCGAGATAGGATTATGATGTCCGGCGACGGTGGCGAAGACGACGCCCCGGGGATCAAGGTTGCGACCAAGACAAAGACCCGCCGCCCGCCGATGTACAAGGTGCTCATCCTGAACGACGACTACACGCCGATGGAATTCGTCGTCCATGTGCTTGAACGGTTTTTCGGGATGTCGCACGCGCAGGCGTTTGAATTGATGCTGACCGTTCACAAGAAGGGTCTGGCTGTGGTAGGCGTCTTTACCCATGAGATCGCAGAGACGAAGGTGTCTCAGGTCATGGAGTTCGCGCAACGTCACCAGCACCCGCTTCAGTGCACAATGGAGAAGGAATAGTCCGCGCGTCGACGCGTGACTTTCCCAGCCGCCCATGCCCCAATCCCGCCTGTCTACCCTTTTTGACGACGCCCTTGTGTCCCTTCCCGATGGGCCTATCGCTGTGCTTCGCCCGTCGCGCGACACGGATTTGTCGGCTTTGCCGAAGGACCGAGTGACCGTGGTTCATGGGGTAAAGCCCGACCATGACGACTGGTCCGCGCGCGGCTATCGCACCGAAACGGACATGCCAGAGGCCGCGACCGTGATCATCTGTGTGCCGCGGTCGAAAGAACAAGCGCGCGGAATGCTAGCCGAGGCGTCGCGGCGTGCGACGCTGGTCATTGTGGACGGGCAAAAGACGGATGGAGTCGACAGCCTGTTCAAAGCCTGTCGCAGCGCGCTTGGGGACCTGCCGACACTGACAAAGGCCCATGGCCGCAGTTTCTGGTTTGCTGGCAATAGCGCGTTCGACGATTGGGCAATCGGACCCGCGACTCGCGCCGAGAGCGGGTTTTTCACCACGCCGGGCGTGTTTTCGGACGGGTCCGTGGATCGCGGCTCGGCCCTTTTGGGGGATGCGCTGCCACGCAAGCTTCCGAAGCGGATGGCCGATTTCGGGGCAGGGTGGGGCTATCTGGCGTCACGCGTGCTGGAAAACGCGGATGTGGTGTCGGTCGACCTGATCGAAGCAGAGCGCCTGTCGCTAGAGTGCGCCCGACTGAACGTGACGGACCCCCGCGCGGGCTTTCACTGGGCGGACGCGACGCGGTTCAAACCCGAGCTTCCCTACGGCGGCATCGTCATGAACCCGCCGTTTCATACCGGACGCGCCGGCACGCCGGAACTGGGGCGCGCGTTCATCGCTGCCGCCGCCGCCGCGCTGACGCCTTCGGGCACGCTGTGGATGGTGGCGAACCGTCATCTGCCCTATGAAACCGCCCTGAACGATGCCTTTCGCGAAGTGACCGATATCGGCGGCGACAAAGGCTTTAAGCTGTTTGCGGCCTCTCGCCCGAAGCGGCGCGCTTAGCTATTGTCGGGCCACGACATTCTCTGAGAGGAACCTGAACCATGTCCTTTTCGATCTCTGGCAAGACCGCGATCGTGACAGGCGCCGCCAATGGCGTTGGTCTGGCGATCGGGCGTCACTTTGTTGCCGAAGGCGCCAATGTGATGTTTTGCGATATGGACGATGCCGCGCTGGAAAGAGAACTGGCTGCGGATGCGGGCGAGGGGACCTCGATCCGGTATTTCGCTGGCGACCTGCGCAAGAAGCTGACCATCGCGAACCTGATTTCTGCGACCGTCGACGCCTTTGAAAAGGTCGACATTCTGGTCAACGCGGCCCGTCAGGTCGTGGTGTCGGACCCTCTCAATTCCGACGACGATGCGGTTCAGATGCTGCTGGAGCAGAACATGCTGACCGCCCTGCGGCTCAGCCAAGCCACGGCGCGTCGGATGATCAAACAATCCGAAGGCCAGACCGAGGGCCCCGTGGGTTCAATCGTCAACCTGTCGTCGATTGCCGCGCGCCGGACCCATCCGGACCTGATGGCCTATTCGGTCAGCACCGCCGCCGCCGACCAGATGACGCGGTCCTTGGCCGTTGCTTTGGCCAACAAACGTATCCGCGTGAATTCGGTCGCATTCGGGAGCGTCATGAGCGCGTCTCTCAAAGGGGCGCTGAAGGATCACGACGATATCCGCAGTGAAATCGTAAAGCACACGCCGCTGCACCGCATCGCCAGCGCGGGCGAGGTCTGCGATGCCGTTCAGTACCTTGCGTCGGACGCCAGCAGCTTTGTTACCGGCCAGATCATCACCGTGGACGGGGGGCGGACCCTGCTGGATGCGGTGTCGAACCCCGCCCACTAAGGCGCGTCGGGGTTATTCGGTTTCCGGATAGTAAAGCCGGCACTGGTCGACGGCCGCATTCGCCTGCGCCTGCATCGACGGTTGGCGCTGCAACAGCGAGTCGAGCTTTGCCTGTTCGGCGTTCAGGTCGATCGCGACGGGGACATAGGTGCGGTTGTTGACGATTTCGTTGCACGGCACGTTCAATATCCCGCCGCCTTCCTGCGTGATCTGGCAGACGCGCTCTAGCGTCGACACTTCGGTCCGTTCTTCCAGCGCATAGCCGCGGGACAGGTTGGCGCGGGTTTCTTCGATCAGCCGGTTTACCACGTTCACATCGCGCATGGCGTTGCCGATGCAGCGTTCGCGCTCGCTTCTGGTGGAGTCCATGCAGGCGGTCAGCATAACTAGGGGAACAAGGACAAAAGAGATACGCATGGATCAACTCCGAGACAATTTGACAGGGGCGCCCAACTGGCGGCTTACCGCAATCAATGGTAAGCCCCGCTGATATTCAATAGCACGAGGGCAATGCAAGATGGCGGAGCAGATGGCAGACCAAAAGGCGAGGGCCTCGGCGTGGTTCCGCACGTTGCGCGACGAAATCGTTGCCGCCTTTGAAGGTCTGGAAGACAGCCAAAAGACCGGCCCCTGCGCCGACCTGCCCGCGGGCCGTTTCGAGGTGACCGAAACCAAGCGCGCCAGCGACGATGGCTCGGATGCAGGCGGTGGCCTGATGAGCGTTATGCGCGGCGGTCGTGTCTTCGAAAAAGTCGGCGTCAACGTGTCGACGGTTTACGGCACCCTCGGCACGGCGGCGCAAAAGGCGATGGCCGCGCGGGGCGTTCCGGGTATCGAATCGGACCCGCGGTTCTGGGCCTCGGGGATATCGCTGGTCGCGCATATGCAGAACCCGCACACGCCCGCCGTTCACATGAACACGCGGATGTTCTGGACCCCGAACGCATGGTGGTTCGGCGGCGGCTCGGACCTGAACCCTTGCCTCGAATACGACGAAGACACCGCCCATTTTCACGGCGTCCAGAAGTCGTTCCTAGACCCGCATGGACCTGATCTTTATCCCGAACTGAAGGCTTGGGCCGACGAATATTTCTTTGTGCCCCACCGTGGTCGGGCGCGGGGCGTGGGCGGCATCTTTATGGATGACCGCAACACTGGCGACTGGGAGTCGGATTTTGCCCTGACCCAAGACATCGGACGCGCGTTCCTGCCCGCCTTTGTGCCCGTCACCGAAAAACGCCGCGACACCCCCTGGACCGACGCGGACAAGGACGCGCAACTGGTCCACCGTGGGCTCTATGCCGAATACAACCTTGTCTATGATCGCGGGACAAAGTTCGGGCTGGCCACAGGTCATGACGCGAATGCCGTCCTGATGAGCCTGCCGCCACTGGCAAAGTGGGACTAAGGTGGAGCCTTTTGCCGGCCTTCCCGCCTTTGCGCTGGCGTCGTTCCTGATCGAACTGACGCCGGGTCCGAATATGGCTTGGCTCGCGATGCTGGCCGCTATGCAGGGGCGGCGGCGCGGTTT
>JALQXR010000070.1 GCA_023263105.1 Marivivens sp.
AAGCGCAAAGCTCGCCGCAGCTTCCAGTTCTCGAAGCGCTAAGTCCTCAGGACTTTGGAATACCGGAAGGCCCGTGCATCGCGCGGGCCTTTTGCTTTGTCAGCCGAAGCGGTTGCGAAGGAACCGCATCGCGGGCGCTTCGATCACGCGCATAAGGATCGCGGACAGGCCAAGGCTAAGGGCGGAGGTGATGGCCCAGACGGTCAACACCTGCAGCAGCGACGACTGGCCCAGATATGTTGGATCCGCAGACTGAAATGTGATCAGGGCGCCGATCACCAGCAACGGCATGTGAAACAGGTAGATCCCGAAGATGTTCACCGAAAACGGTCGCGTCAGTCGCGCGATCGCTTCTGACCGCCCCCACCCACGGACCAGCCCGACCCACAGCAGCACCGCCGCGGCAAGCGACGAGATCGGGATCGCCAAGCCAAAGTAGAGTTTCCAAAACCACTCTGCCTTTGGCATGACAGCCGCAAGCCATGAATTCGGATCGTGGACCGGAACGAAGGCCGAGGCAAAGAACGCCACCCCCCCGACAAGGACAAGCAGCAGGCGGTGGCGGTTCGCAAGCGTCTCCATCCTTTGGCGGTGCAGCACGAACAGCCATGCCAGTCCAAGCCCTACGAAGAACGGCGCAATCCGGAACCAGAGCCGGTTATAAAGCTCGAACCCTGCCTCGCTCGGGCTGCCGGTCAGGAAAAACTCATAGGGCATCCATGCGAATTGCTCGTCGGTGGACCAGATATAGCCCAGTCGCAGCGCAGCGCTTGCCGCGAGCCCGCCTGCGATCCAGAGCATGGGGCGACGGGACCGGAACAGGGCGCGGACGGCAAAGGGCAACAGCAGGTAGACCACCATCATGACTTCCATGGTCCATCCGACGGGAACGACGTTCATGTCCCCGACAATGTAGCCGACGAATGCGGCGGACTTCAGGATCTGCGTGACTGTCGCTCCCGAACCCAGCCCGAACAACAGGACCGCGGCCCAATAGAGCGGGACGATCCGGCTGACACGGCGCACATAGAACCGCCGCAGGTCGATGCCGCCCGTCGTCTGTCGTTCATAGATCAGGCCGACCGACAACAGAAAAGCCGACGCCAGAAACACCAGATCCACTGGAAAGGGCTGCCACACGAAATCGAGCCAGACCGGCATGCGGTCGATAAATTCCGGAATATCAGCGGGTTGACCAAAGCGGATCATGCCGAACATCACGTGGAACAGCACCACATGCAGGATCGCGGCGGCGCGCAGATGGTCGATAAGGTTCTGTTGGGCTTTGCCGTCCAGGATCGTGGCCATGGCTTAGCGATCCGGAGCTATCAGGCCAAGACCGCGCAGGTAGATACCGATGCCGGTCTCCAGAAGGTCCTCGGGCGGGAAGGGGGATTTCGTTCCCGGACTGCCACGGGCAAAAAGCTCGACCACGCCGTGACTCATGGCCCAGATATGGGCCGAGAACATCTGCGGGGGCGGGCGCTTTTCCGGCGGGATCTGTTGGGCCAGCTCGGTCGCGGCCTTTTCCATCACGCCCAATGCGCGGGTCGCGGCGCGGTGGAGGTCGGGGGTCCGCTGGATCGAAATGCCGCTTTCGAACATCGCCACGTAATGGCCGGGGAAGCGGCTGGCAAAGGCCAGATAGGCGCGGCCCGTTGCCTCGAAGGCGGCCAGAGGCGACGGTTTGCCCGCGTCATAGGCGTGTTCCATCAGGTCTGCGAAAATCTCGTATCCTTGCAGAGCGGCTTCGGCGATCAGGTCCTCGCGGCCTTCGAAATGGCGGTAGACGGCTGCGGGCGTGACGCCTGCTTCGCGCGCCGCTTCGGACAGCGAAAATCCGGTCGGGCCCTTGTCTTCGATCAAGCGGAGACAGCCCAGAACCAGCGCCTCGCGCAGGTTGCCGTGATGATAGCCCTGCTTAGCCATGCCACATATCCGGACCGCCCGCGATCAGCGGGTCGGGCTCGCCCAAGGCGGCGTCTTCCTTCAGGTCATAGTCCAGCCGTGTCAGCACCGACCGGATGGCATTCACCCGCGCGCGGCGTTTGTCGTCGGCGCGGATCACGGTCCAAGGCGCGGTGGCAGAGTGGCTGCGGGAAATGGTTTCGCCGATGGCGGCGCTATATGCGTCCCATTTTGGCAGACCTTTGACGTCGATCGACGACAGTTTCCACTGTTTCAACGGGTCCTTTTCACGGGCAAGAAAGCGGTCCAACTGGGTCGCGCGCCCGATATTGAGCCAGATTTTGAAGATGCGGATGCCGTCACGGACCAGCATCTGTTCAAAGTCGTTCACCTGCCCGAACCAGGCTTCGCGCTGTTCGGGGGTGCAAAAGCCGAATACATGTTCGACGACGCCGCGGTTGTACCAGCTGCGGTCGAAAAACACGATTTCCCCGCCCGCCGGCAGATGCGCGATATAGCGCTGAAAATACCACTGGGCGGCTTCGGTCTCTGTGGGTTTGGTCAGGGCCACGACCCGTGCGCCTCGGGGGTTCAGGTTCTGCGAAAAGCGCGCAATTGTGCCGCCTTTGCCTGCCGCGTCCCGTCCTTCTAGGATGACGGCGATCCGTTCGCCCCGCGCCTTGATCGAGGCCTGAAGCCGTGCGATCTGGATCTGGACAGAGGCCATCGCATCGTCGTAGGCGCGGCGATCCCACCGTTTCTGATAGGGGAAAGTCGGGTCGAGGATCGCCTTTTTCTTCTTTCCGGCGATGATCTTACGGACCTCGTCGGGTGCTTCCTCGTGATAGTAGCGGCTTATCGCGCCGTCGAAGGGTAGCTCCATCTGCTTCTCCCTTTCTGCCCTTGGTTCCAGTATGGGCGCAGGCTTTGGTTAACGCAATCCGGCGCGGGTTGCTGCGCGGTCAATCGCCGCTGCCACGTCGGCGCGCGCCGTATGGTGCGGCATATGCCCGACGCCGGGCAGGACGGTCAGGTGGGCGTGAGGCGCGATCTGTGACAGCGGGATCGAATGGACGTTCAAGGGGACGATGGTGTCAGCGTCGCCGTGGACGATTTCGATCGGCAGGGTCAGGGCGTTGTAGCGGGCGGACATTTCGACGATGCGGGGGCGCAGGGTGTTGACCTGACGCGTGTTGGCGCGGATCGACCGGCGGCGGATGGTCAGGGGCGCACCCACAGCGGCGGCATAGCCTTCGGGGGCGGGGTCGGGCGCAAAGATCGACTCGATCGTCGCGTCGATATGGGACTGTGGCACCAGCGCCGTGATAAAAGGCGGCATCACCGCCCCGCCCAGAGCCGTTCCCGTCAGCCGATAGTAGGGGTCCAGTTCCCCCGGCCAAGGCATCGCCACGCCCGCCACATCCACCAGCGCCGCGATCTTGTCCGGAGCCTCGAGCGCCCAAGCCAGCGCAACCGCGCCGCCCAGCGAATGACCCAAGACCAGAGGCCGCTCGATGCCCAACGCCGCCGCCGCCGCCTGCAAGAGTCGCGCCTGCTCGACAGGGCCTTCGCCCTGCGGTTCGAACAGGCGGTCGAATTCGGCAAGCCGGTCGGTGTGACCCAGTCCGGGCCGGTCAAAGATCGTCACGCGGTAGCGGTCGGCAAGGCTTTGGGCAAAGCCGAAGGTCATGTCGCGGGTGTTGCCGCTGGCCCCGTGGATCAGTACCAGATCCGGTCCTTCGCCCATGGTGATCGAATGGACGCGGTGGCCGTTGACCGTGGTGATGCGGCCCTCGGGCGGGTAATCGCGAAGCGCGGCGGCCTCTCGTCTGCGGGCCAGCGCCTGAACCGAGGCGAGCAAAAGCGCGGCGGCCGTCGTTGCCCCCAACATTGCCTTAGCTCCCGATATCTATGAGGTCGTAGGGCGTGGACTGGTAGATTTCGTTGATCCAGTTGCCATACAAGAGATGGGCGTGGCTGCGCCAACGGTTGATCGGCTGCCGGCTTGGGTCATTGGCGGGATAGTAGTTCACCGGCACGTTGATCGGCGTTCCCGCCGCCACGTCCCGATCATATTCTTCCTTCAGGGTGCCGCTGTCATATTCGAAATGGTTAAAGACGTAGAGCGCACGGTGGGCTTCGTCCTGGACAAGGCAGGGGCCCGTTTCGTCGCTGTCGATCAGGATGGACAGCCCGTCCTTTGCGGTGATCTCGTCGCGTTTCATTTCCGTCCAGCGGCTGACCGGAATGACCATGTCGTCGGAAAACCCGCGCAGATAGGGCGAGGCAGGCTGGCAGTTTTCGTGCCGGATACAGCCAAAAGCCTTATGCGGCAGATCGTGTTTCTTGACGTCGTGGAAATGGTTGATCATCGCCATGCCGCCCCAGCAAACGCCAAAAGTCGAATGGACGTGGCTTTGGGTCCAGTCCATGACCTGCTGCAGTTCTTGCCAATAGGTGACCTCGGCAAAGGGGAGGTGTTCGATCGGCGCTCCGGTGATGATCAGACCGTCGAACTTTTCGCCGGTTGCGGCGACTTCGTCGAACGGACGGTAGAATTCTTCCATATGTTCGGCGGCGGTGTTGCGGGTCTGATGTTCGCTCATCCGGATCAGACTCAGTTCGACCTGCAACGGCGTCGCGCCGATCAGCCGCGCGAACTGGTTTTCGGTCTGGATCTTTTTCGGCATCAGGTTCAGCAGGCCGATCCGCAGCGGGCGGATGTCCTGACGCGCGGCGCGATCGTCCGACATGACCATAACGCCTTCGCGGCTCAGCACGGCATAGGCGGGCAGGTTTTCGGGGAGTTTGATCGGCATTGGCGTCTATCGTCTGGTTAGGAAAACTGTGAATGCATCAGGTAGGGCGGCAGGGGTCCGGTCTCAAGGGGTGTGGGCGTCAAGCGCCGCCGCGACCAAGGCCTCGAAGTCCGAGGCAGAGCGAACGCCGGCCATGTCTTCGGCCTTGATCGTAAGCCCCCAGCGCGCCGCCATTGCCCTGTATCGCGGCTGGCGGTGGGCCAGCGCCTGCGCATAGGTCCAGCGAATGAACGCGTCGGGGTCGACCTGTTCTTCGGTGCAGGACTGTTCGGCCAGAAAGGCGTCCCACGTCCGGCTCAGGAACTCTGGCTGGTAGGACATCGGCTTTGGCGCGCGGTCAAAACGGCGGACCAGCTCGGCGGTGTGCGCGTCCGAGCCTTCGATCCAGATCATCAGTGTCCGCGCGGCAAGCTCGGTCATGATCGGGTCGGCGGGATCGTCCGGATCGACCCATTCGCAAATCGATCCGCCCGTGTCGCAGACAAAATTCGAATAGCCGTAAAGATCCTCGGCGCGGTCGATGAAATGGCCGGTGTCCATCAGGGCTGCGATCTCGGCCTGCCGGAACTGGTCCTGACGGCGCCGGTATTCGGCAATCGGCAGCCCGCCCTTGGCCGGATTTCCGGGTTTGCCCAGATAGGTCGAGACCGGATTGAGGTTGTCGAAGGTGATGTTCGAGCCGATGTAGATCGAATCCGTCATCAGCAGGTCGCGTAGAAAGGGGACCTTCATCGCCTCGCGCTTTGCGTTATCGGCGATCAGTTCGCCCATGTATCGGGTGCCGATCCGGTAATCGACCGAAAAGTGGAACCAGTCGCCTTGGTCACGCAGGATGTTGGAAATATGCGTTTTTCCCAGTCCGGACATCCCGAACAGGAGCACGCGTTTGCGTTCGGCCGATAGCCAGTCTTTGGACGATGCATAGATCATACCTGCTTGCCTAGCCGCGCGCGCGCGTCATTTCCAGCGGCAATCTACCCTGTTGCGCGGATGCGGGCGCGGATGTGGCGCGGAAGCCTCCCGTCGATCACGGCCAGTCCCAGCGACAACAAGAGGAAACCGGCGTAGGCGCGCAGAGGCAGGGCCTCGCCGTACCAGAGCGCGCCCAGCACGATGGCGATGACCGCGACCATCAATGTCACAAGGCTCAGGTTTCCGGCACCGGCCAGCGCCAGCACGCGGTAATACAGGATATAGGCCGCCGCCGACGCCATGAGGGCAAGGTAGGCCAGCGCGGCCAGCGTAATGGGCGCGGGAAGTGTCTGGGGGAGCCCCTCGGACCAGATCGCGGCGGGCACCATCACCAGCGACGCACCGGTCAGCATACCGGCAGCCGACACCTCGGCCCGCAGGCCTTGGAACGCGCGGCGCGCGAAGATCGCGGCAACCGCATAAGAGGTGGACGACCCCAGAATCGCCAGCTGCCCCAGCGATGTGGCAGACAGGGCCGACAAATGCCCGTAGCCGATGGCGGTGACCGTACCCGCAAACCCTAACGCGACTCCGGCGGCTTTGCGCAGGGTCAGCTTTTCATCGGCAAAGACGATGGCCGCCAGGAGCACTGTGAAAATGGCGGTAGAGGCGTTCAGGATCGCGGCCAGCCCGCTTTCGATATGCTGCTGACCCCAGACGATCAGGCTGAAAGGGATCGCGTTGTTCAGACACCCCATGACCAGAAAGACAACCAGATGCCGTGGCCGGATCGCGGTCGGAATCCCGCGCGCCCAGATCCAGAGCCACAAAGCGACCGATGCGCCCAGCACGCGCACGGCGACGGTCGTCATCACGCCGACTTCTTCCAGCGCGATGCGGTTCGACAGGAACGACGCGCCCCAGATGGAGGCAAGCAGAAGTAGAAGCGCCCAAGCCTTGGGCGAAAGGGTCATTTGCGGTGTCATGCGGCAGGTATGCAGGTCAGGCGAAGCCGCCGCAATCCAGATCTTGCACAAAAAGAAACCCCGCCGGAAAGGCGGGGTTTCAGGATCAGGTCCGTGGGTCCGATCAGAAGTTGAACGACAGCTTCATGCCGACGCCGACAGCCGAGTTGTCGGTGAAGGAGGCGCTAGTCAATTCGGTAGTAGCGTCGCCAATCACGACGTAACGGACACCGCCCGAAAGCTCGACGCCATCGGTCAACGTGTAGGCTGCGCCAACCTGAAGGCTCTTGTACCCGTCGGTCGGGGACAGGTTGGATGCAAGCCCACCCGAGGCATTTTCCCAGCCGTAAGTGACCGAGGCCGACAGTTTGTCCGAGAAACGGCGGCCAACGCCGATGCTATAGGTCATTCCGTCGTTATCGTAGTCCAGCAGGTTGCCGCCGGGATAATTGGTCGGTGCGATAACGGTTTCGGTCCAGTCAACCCAACGGATCGACGCCATCAACAGGGTGTTGGCTGCGATACCGGTCTGGAAGTCTACGTTGACAGACTGCGGCAGCGTCACATCAGTGTCGGACGGGGCGAAGGGAACGACTGTCGGCGGCGCGCCGGGAATGACACGGACGTCGGTAGTGGGCATCGAAACATCAATGGCGGAGGAGTAAGTCACAGCCAAACGCAAAGCGATTTCGGGCTTCTCGTAGGCGGCGCCGATAACATAGCCCGTCCCCGAGTCCTCTCCGAACGTCGCGCTATAAGCACCCCAAGCCGGGACGAGAGTAAAGACGTCACCGCTTACGGTGACCTGACGAACACCGGCGTGGATGCTGAATGCATCGTTCAACTTGTAGCGGGCCAGAACAGTCAAGCCGCTCGATTCGACATTGGCGTTAACACCGGTAAGCGCGTAGCCAGCGGTGCTGTAGTCAACAGAAGCACCAAACGGCTGATCCATGATCATGCCAAACGAAAGCTGGTCATTTACGTCGGTCTTAAAGCCGAAGCCGATCTGATTGTAAGCCGGAGCAACATTCCCAGTGGGCGCTACATCCGTCGGCGGGATCGCATTCGGACCAACACCGGTCACGCTCGGCGTGACTTGGCCGAAGCTCAGTTCGCCATAGGTGCCCGACTTGAAGATTGCGCTTACGCTCTGGCCGCTGCGGTCCAGACCGGCTGCGTGGCCGACGGAGGTGGTCATCAGCAGAACACCAGCGGCGGAGATCAGTTTGTTCATAGGTAAATCCTTAGTATTGCCGGTGGTCCGGCGTCCTCTTCCCGACGGTTTGGATCACGCTTAGGGTGATTCAGGTCAATTATTGACGCCACGTCACAGGAAATTGTCTACCCAAAGCGTAACATTTTTGCACTGATTCAGGGCGTAACGCGGCTTAGGTCCGGTTCCCTCGCAGGTTGAGCCAGTTTGCCCCGATGATCAGGACCGCTCCGATCAGGACCAGAGGCTCGGCGGGTTCTGCGTAAAACAGCATCCCGATCACCACGATCAGGGGCAGTCGCGCAAAGTCGATGGGCATGACGGTCGACGCCGGCGCGAGCTTTAGCGCCGTGGTCAGGCAGAAATGCGCCAAGAGGCCAGCGCAGCCGATCAGCAGCAGCCAAGGCACGCTGGCGGCAGAGGGAAGGGCGACGTCGCCGTCGTATCCGGCCATGACCAACCCGAATATGCCTTGCAGCACGGTCAGCCAGAACAGGATGCAGGTGATGGTTTCGGTGCGGGTCAGTTTCCGCGTCATGATGGCGGTCAGGGCAAAGCCGATCGCACAGCTTGCCGCCGCGATGACGCCTGCGTTCAGCGTTTCGGGGTTGGGGCGCGCGACGATCAGCACGCCTGCGAAACCGATCAACCCGACCAGCACTTTTCGGCGGGTGATTGGCTCGCCCAGCAAGAGCGGCGAAAGGAGGATGACCCAGACCGGCGTCGAAAATTCCAAGGCAAAGACCTGCGCCAAGGGGATCACGGTCAGGGCGTAGAACCACAGGTTCTGGCCGGTGAAATGCGCGATGTTGCGGGTGATGTGGAGCGGCAGGCGGTTCGTGCGGACTTCGGCCAGCCGCCCCGTCGCAACCGCGACCGAGGTGACGATCACGATCCCTGTCAGGCTGCGAAACAGCATGATTTCAAAGGTATCGAGTTCGAAGCTAACAGCACGGCCCGCCACGGCCATGGAAATGAAGGAAACGATCGCGCCCGTCATCCACATCGCCGCCTTGAGCAGATCGCCGCGGTCGAGGGTGTCGGAAGGGCTGTTCATTCGACGACTTCTTCCACCGAGTAATGCCGTGGCCATCCTGTGCTGACTTTCCACCAGTCAGACGCCTTTGTGCGGCTTTTATGCGATTCAAAGGCGGCTCGGTCGATAAATGCCTCGGCCACCGTGAATCGTCCGGGGACAAAGGGGTCGGGCGTAACCTCGAAAATCAGACAGCCGGGCTCGGCCCGTGACAATTTCACGTGCAGATCCAGCGCCTCGCGCATGTCGTCGATCTGCGCCAAAGGAACGTCGAAATAGCCAGCCAGCCGGATCATTCCAGTTCGATCGTCCCCGGCGGCTTCGACGTGCAATCGTAGAATACGCGATTGACGCCTTTGACTTCGTTGATGATCCGCGTCGCGGTTTCGCCAAGGAATTCGTGGGTGAACGGATAGTAGTCGGCTGTCATGCCATCGACGCTGGTCACGGCGCGCAGGCCCAGAGCATAGTCATAGGTCCGCCCGTCGCCCATCACGCCAACGGTGCGCATCGGGAGGATGGCGGCGAAGGCCTGCCAGATGTCGTCATAGAGTCCGTGTTTGCGGATCTGGTCGATATAGACAGCGTCCGCGCGGCGCAGGATCTCTAGCTTTTCGCGGGTGATCTCTCCGGGGCAGCGGATTGCCAGTCCCGGGCCGGGGAAGGGGTGGCGACCGATGAACTGGTCGGGTAGGCCCAGTTCGCGACCCAGCGCGCGGACTTCGTCCTTGAACAGCTCGCGCAGGGGTTCGACCAGCTTCAGGCCCATCTTTTCGGGCAGGCCGCCGACGTTATGGTGGCTTTTGATCGTCACCGACGGGCCGCCGGAAAAGCTGACCGATTCGAT
The DNA here is from genome assembly GCA_023263105.1 of Marivivens sp. Lineage (GTDB taxonomy): Bacteria > Pseudomonadota > Alphaproteobacteria > Rhodobacterales > Rhodobacteraceae > JALQXR01. The sequence continues at coordinate 9,704 of JALQXR010000070.1, forward strand.
GACGTCGGGATAGAGCGTGCCTTGGGCAAGGAAATCGGCCCCGTCGATCTGGTTGGCGTATTTCTGGAACACGTCGATGAACAACCGACCGATGGTCTTGCGCTTTACCTCGGGGTCGCTGACACCGTCCAGTTCGCCCAGAAAGAGGTCGCTTTCGTCGGCGTGGATCAACGGGATGTTGTAGGTGTCGCGGAACATCTTCACGACTTCTTCGGCTTCGTTCAGCCGCAACAGACCGTGGTCGACAAAGACGCAGGTCAGCTGGTCGCCGATCGCTTCGTGGATCAGAACGGCGGCGACAGAGCTGTCCACCCCGCCCGAAAGCCCGCAGATAACGCGTTTGTCACCCACCTGTTCGCGGATCTTGCGGATCGCTTCTTCGCGGTAGGCGCCCATGGTCCAGTCGCCTTTGAACCCTGACATGCGGACAAAGTTTTCGTACAGCTTCGCGCCGTTCGGGGTGTGGTGGACCTCGGGGTGGAACTGCACGGCATAGAACCGGCGGGCGGGATCGGCGGTGATGGCGAAGGGCGCGTTGGGAGAGGTGCCATAAACCTCGAATCCCGGTGCGATCTTGCTGACGTGGTCGCCGTGGCTCATCCAGACTTCCTCGCGCCCGTCCCCGAACAGGCCCGCGAAGATGCCGTCGCGGGTGTGGCCCGGCGCGGGGGCGATGAAGGCGCGGCCGTATTCGGCATGGTGCCCGGCTTCGACGCGCCCGCCCAGTTGCTGCATCATCGTCTGCTGGCCGTAGCAGATGCCCAGAATCGGGACGCCCATCGTAAACACGCTTTCGGGCGGACGCGGCGACCCTTCGCGGGTCACGCTGTCGGGCCCGCCAGAGAAGATCACCGCTTTCGGCGCAAAGTCGGCCAGAAAAGCGTCTGTGACGTTCTGATAGGGGTGGATTTCGCAATAGACGTTCAGCTCGCGCAGGCGG
>JALQXR010000071.1 GCA_023263105.1 Marivivens sp.
CAGGCGGCAATTCTGGCGGGGCTGCTAAAAGCGCCGACGACCTATGCGCCGACCAACAATCTGCAGCGCAGCTGGGACCGCGCGTCGGTGGTGATCGGGCTGATGGAGGAACAGGGCTATCTGACCGCCGCTCAGGCCAACGATGCCCGCACCAACCCCGCTCAGCTAAGTCAGGCCGCGCAGCAGCGGGCGGGCGGCTATTTCGCGGATTGGGTTATGGACTCTGGCCCCGAATTCTTCACCTCCAGCACGACCGAGGACGTGGTGATCCGCACCACACTTGACCCGCGCATTCAGGCAGCGGCGGAAGAAGCTTTGGTCTGGGTGTTTGAAAACAAGGTCCGCGAAGGCTCTGAGGCACAGGCCGCAATCGTCGTGATGAGCGCGGATGGCGCTGTGCGGGCGATGGTCGGCGGACGCGATCTGCAGGCCTCTGGCGCATTCAACCGCGCGACGCAGGCGCTGCGTCAGACCGGATCACTGTTCAAACCGTTTGTCTATGCCACGGCTCTGGAACTGGGGATGAGCCCCTATGACATCGTCGTGGACGAACCGTTCTGCATGACGATCCCCGGCTCGGGCGAATGGTGCCCTGCCAACTATTCCCGCGATTTCCGCGGCGCTGTGCCGCTGGTCGATGCTTTGGTGGATTCGCTGAATATTCCGGCGATCAAGATTTCCGAGCTTGCCGGCCGCGAAAACGTCCGGACGATCGCTCAGGGGTTCGGGGTGCAATCCAGCCTTGCCGACGGGCCGTCTTTGGCTTTGGGCGTGTCGGAATCGACTCTGATCGAAATGACGGGCGCCTATGCGGGGATACTGAACGGCGGCTCATCCGTTACGCCTTATGGCCTGATCGACCTACGGCTTCAGGGCGAAAGCGAGCCGCTGATGGGCACCAACGGCGGCATCGGCGAACGGGTCATCCGGCAAGACGCCGCGCGGCAACTGACGTGGATGATGAATCAGGTGGTCGAACGCGGCACCGGCGTGCGCGCGCGTCTGGACGGCTGGGAAGTCGCGGGCAAGACGGGCACCACTCAGGCCTCGCGCGATGCGTGGTTCATCGGCTTTACCGGAGACTACGTGACCGGCATCTGGATGGGCTACGACAACAACACACCTCTTAGCGGAGTCACCGGCGGAGGGCTGCCTGCGGAAATCTGGCATGAAACCATGACCCGTGTAGTTGCGGGGCTGTCTCCTGTCCGTCTGCCGATGGACGATCCGATCCCGCCAACCCAACCTGGGCTTGCGCCGCCCGCGCCTGCTCCGTCGAACGGAGACCCTTTCCTGATCGACCTTCTGAACCAGATCTTGGGTGGCGGTTAAGCCAAGCGCGACAGCAGTTCCGGCTGAATCCCTCCGCCCGCGACGACACCGTTCAGTTGCGGGTGGGCGTTATTGAACACCAGCGGTTCGCCGGTGCGGTCGGTGATCCGGCCACCTGCCTCTGACACGATCAGCGCGCCCGCGGCGATGTCCCATTCCCATGCCGCCCGCAGGGTGATCATGGCGTCATAGCGCCCTTCGGCGACCAGACACAGGCGATAGGCAAGCGACGACCGAAAGCTGCGCTGGACGGGCGGCGGGGTGCCGTTCCGCCAATACTCGGGCTCGAACCAGCCTTTGGGTGACAGAACATCCGCATTTTTCAGATCGCTGCGCGCGCTGGCCGCTATCGGCTGGCCGTTACAGGTGGCCCCGCCGCCAAGGCTGGCCGCGAACAGGATATCGTGGACCGGCAGATAGACCGCCGCCGCGATCACGGTTCCGCCTTCGGCCACGGCCAGCGAATGGGCCCAGTCGGGTCGGCCTTCGACAAAGGCTCGGGTGCCGTCGATCGGGTCGACGATGAACTGCCGCTGCGTGGACAGGCGTCTTTGGTCATCCTCTGACTCTTCGGACAACCAGCCATAGTCGGGGCGCGCCGCCAGCAGGTCTTCGTGCAGGGCGCGGTCCACATGCAGATCGGCCTCGGTCACGGGGCCCGCGCCTTCTTCCTTGTGCCAGACCTGAGGATCGGCGCGAAAATACACAAGCGCAATCCGGCCCGCGTGCCGCGCCGCATCGACCAGAAGGGTCAGGTCGTCATGCGCCGGCAAGCGTCATCCCCTCGACCATAAGAGAGGGCACAACGCGGCTAAGATGCGCGCGCGCGTCATTCGCCGCGGTCAACCGCAGCAGCATGTCCCGCAGATTCCCCGCGATGGTGCATTCGTTCACCGGATAGGCGATTTGCCCGCCCTCGATCCAGAAACCCGAAGCGCCGCGCGAATAGTCGCCAGTGTTGGGATTGATGGTCGAACCGATCATCGACGTCACCAACAGCCCCGTTCCCATGGCCGCAATCAGGTCGTCGCGCGATTGGTTGCCTTGGGTCAGCGCAATATTGGTCACGGCGGGCGACGGCGGCGACGATGTCCCGCGCACCGCATTCGCCGTGCTCTCGAGCCCCAGTTTGCGGGCCGAGGCAAGGTCCAGCGTCCACGTCCGCAGGATGCCGTCTTTGTCCACGATCATGCGGCGGGCCGTGGGCAGGCCTTCGGCGTCGAACAGCCGTGATCCGCTCGCGCGCTTGCGCAGAGGGTCCTCGACGATGGACATGCCAGCGGGCAGAACCTGCTGGTCCATTGCCCCGCGCAACCAAGACGAGCCGCGCGCGATCATGCTGCCGTTGATCGCCGACAAGAGGTGCCCGATCAACGAACTAGAGACCCGTTCGTCAAACAGCACGGGATAAGCGCCCGTCTTTGGCTTGCGGGCGTTCAGCCTCTCGACCGCCCGTTCGCCAGCACACCGCCCGATGTCAGCCGCAGCGCGGAGATCGGCTGCGAAAATGCGGCTGTCGCCGTCGTGGTCGCGCTCCATCCCGGATCCGGTGCCCGCGATTGCGGCGACGCTGATGCCCCGGTCGGACCGTTGGTAGCCGCCGGAAAACCCGTTGCTGGCCGCCAGATGGACGCGCCGCCGGCCATAGCCCGCCGAAGCGCCCTGAACCTGCGATACGCCCGCCACGGCCAAGGCGGCTGCCTCTGCTTCTGCGGCGTCCTGCATGAGGTCGGCGGGGCCCGGTTCGGCGGAGGGGTCGAACAGGTCCAGCCGCGCAGTCTCAAGGTCGCGGCACAGCTGGGACGGATCGGCCAATCCGATATAGGCGTCCTCGGGCGCTTCGCGGGCCATCGCCACGGCGCGTTCAGCCATGGTTCGCAGCGTTTCGTCGCGCGTATCCGACGCGGAAACGTTCGCCTGCCGCTTGCCCACGAACACACGCAGCCCGATATCGGTGCCTTCGCTGCGTTCGGCCTGCTCTAGCTTTCCGCCGCGAACATCGATTTCGATCGACGTCCCGTCCACGGCAAGCGCGTCAGCGGCGTCGGCACCCGCCCGCTTCGCGGCCTCGATCAGACGAGAGGTCAGCAGTTCCAGATCCTGTTGCATGGCGGTTTCCTTTCCCGAACCGAGGTAATCGCAGGCAGCAGGCACCGCAAGCCTGAGCAAAGAGAAAGGGCCGCCCGAGACACCTCGGACGACCCTGATCGCGTTGGCCTTGCGCTTACTGGATGCGCTGGCCGTTAATGATCACGTGGCCTTCGGCGTTGACCTCGACCGTCGAACTAAGGTGGTCGTCACCGATTACGGTCGCGAACATCCCCATCATGAACCGAGCCCCCGTCAACTGCTCTTCGGGGATCATGCCCATCGCCGACAGCCGATCGATCAAGCCGTTCAGACCTTTGCCTTCCAGATTGAGGCTGCCCATCGGGCGCGGCATGCCGGCAAACGTCGTCAGGTCGGTGTTATCCAGTTCAAACGAACCCGTCCCGCTAAGCGTCGCGCCCAGTGCAGAGATGAACAGGTTATTGAGCGTGACGGAATTCACTTCGGCCGGAGTGTCCATCTCTACCATGCCGCTGTTTTCATCCGACAACGTGGCAAGGTCTTCGAACAGCGTCATCGTGCCGGAGATGTCGATCTGCGCCGTAACGGGGTCATGCGGCATGGCGCCCATCGGGTCGGCCATCATCCAGATCATGTCGTTGGGGGCCAGATCGGTCAGGTTGATGGCCGCCGTAAAGGGCGCGGGCTCTTCGGTTTTGGAAATCGGCATCCGGAATTCATACCCCAGCAGCGAAAGCTGGGCATCCAGCGGGAAAGGCACCTCGCCGCCGGACAGCGCGAATTTATAGTTTCCGGCACCGCCCCCAATGCCGATGTGGTCCTTGTCAAAGGAGAAGGTGAAATTGGTAAGCTCGGCCGAAGTCGTGATGAGCGTTTCCAAACCCTCTTCGATCGATGACAACACCGTGGCCGAGGTTCCGGCCGAATAGTTGAAATCAAGGACCGTCCGCTCGATGATTTCGGCTTCGCTCATCTTGCTGGTGTCGCCCGCAGGGGCTGTCACGCGACCGCCGCCCATCAGGTTCCCGATCTGGCTGCTTAGGTTGAATATCACGCCGTCGTCGTCCCCGCCCAGCAGCATATCAAGCGAATCCGCCGTAAACGAAAACTCTCCCGACAGGGTTTCGGGTCCGGTCATCATCGTTTGATCGGCAACGAAGTTGTTGAGATTGATCAACAAATCGACTGGAACTTCGACCCCATCTTCCAAAACTTCGTCGATGGTAAAGGTGTAGCGGTCCGCGCGGCTCTGATAGGCCATTTCATCCAGCGTGCCGCTGATGACCGTGGTCGCGCCGGTCGAGGCGATCAGAACGACGACACGGTCCGCGTCTTCGCTGCCGATCTGGGAAACGGTGACGGTAATCAGGTCCGCCGGATCCATGGTGACGGTGCCGTCGCCGTTTTCAGTCAGGATGAGTTCACCCAAGTCGACCGTCGCGGTCGTTTCGGCATCGCTTGCGGCAAATACAATATCCGAAAGCGTGAGCGTGTTGCCCGACATCGACTCGGACCCGACAGTGATCTCTGCCGCAGAGCCGACCTGTTCCTTCAGCTTTGCCCACACGTCCATCGCCGTAACATCGGCGGATGCCGCACCAGCCGTCAGGACAGCGGTTGCCGACACGCTAATCTTTAGAAATCTGTTTAGAGACATTTTGTGACCTCCAATGGAAAAATTGTTATCAGGTTCCTCCTCCTTGCCCCTCGGGTCAAGGTGGGGAATGTTATGTAAATCTGGCGCGGACCACGCTCAGCGCATGTGCACCCAAAGGAAAGGCCCCAAATGACCCTCACCGGCAAAAGAGTGCTCATCACCGGAGCAAGTCGAGGCATCGGAGCAGCGGCAGCCCGTGAATTCGCCAATTCAGGTGCGCGGGTGGCCATCGTGTCCCGCGACCTGACCAGTGTTGAAAACGTCGCCAAAGAGATAGGCCGCGGGACGCTCGCGCTGCAGGGCGACATGGGCCAAGAGGCCGACGTCAACCGCGTGGTCAAGGCAACCGCGGACGCTTTTGGCGGGATCGACATCCTGATCGCGAACGCCGCCGTTCTGGGCCCGATCGGTATGTTGGCCGATACGTCGACCAATGAATGGAGCGACTGCATCGATATCAACACCAAGGGCGTCTATTACCTGATGCATGCGGTTCTGCCCGGCATGATCCAGCGCGGCGGGGGGACCTTTATCACGGTGTCCAGCGGCGCGGCGCATAACGCGGTCGAAGGCTGGTCGGCCTACTGCGCCTCCAAGGCCGCCGCCTACATGCTGACGCGCATGGTCAACCACGAATACGGGCGCAAAGGCATCCGTGCCTTGGGCCTTTCCCCCGGAACCGTGGCAACGGACATGCAGCGGAAGATCAAGGCCTCGGGCGTGGGTCCGGTCGCCCAGCTTGACTGGTCGGCGCATATCCCGCCCGAATGGCCCGCAAAGGCGCTGGTCTGGATGTGCGGCAAAGAGGCAGACCCCCATCTGGGCACGGATATTTCGCTGCGCGAGCCCGCGATCCGGTCCGCGGTTGGCTTGGAATGATCCGTCTTTCGCGGCTTGACGGGGCCCTGATCGCCACGATCGACCGGCCCGACAAAGCGAACTCTCTGACCCGTGAAATGCTGGTCCGGCTGGCAGAGATCGCCGAAACCGAGGCCAAAGACACCAACGTTCTGATCCTGACCGGCACGGGCAAGGTCTTTAGCGCGGGCGCCGATCTGGACGAAGCACGGGCCGGTCTGGCGACCGATCCGGTTTGGGAACGTCTGTCCGGCGCGATTGCCGCTCTGCCGTGCCTGTCCATCGCCGCGCTTAACGGGACGCTTGCCGGAGGCGCCTTTGGCATGGCGCTTGCGTGCGATCTTCGGGTCGCGGCGGGCCACGCGAATTTCTTTTATCCCGTCATGAAGCTGGGCTTTCTGCCGCAGCCCTCTGATCCCGCCCGCCTTGCTGCGCTGGTCGGACCGGCGCGCGCAAAGCTGATCCTGATGGGCGGCGCCAAGGTTCCGGCAGAGGCGGCGCTGGGCTATGGGCTGATCGACCGGATTGCGGACGACCCGCTGGCCGAGGCCATGGCCTTGGCGGCCCCCGCCCTGACAGCCCGCCCCGCCCATGTCGCCGCGATCAAGGCGATGGTCTAGGACCGCGCCGTGACCACCCGAGCGGACCCTCAAAAGGATTTCGACTGTGACGCGCTGGTGATCGGCGGCGGCCCTGCGGGGCTCATGGCAGCCGAAGAACTGGGCCGCGCGGGCGCTTCGGTCCTGCTGGCCGAGTCGATGCCGACCGCGGGGCGCAAATTCCTGATGGCCGGAAAATCCGGGCTGAATTTGACCAAGGACGAGCCGCTGGGCGACCTCATTGCCCACTACCCGAAGTGTCCGGCCGCGCTGCAAGAGGCGCTGCGCGGCTTTGGCCCCGACGAGGTCAAGGCATGGGCAAAGGGACTGGGCCAAGAGGTCTTTACCGGCTCGACCGGACGGGTGTTCCCGACTGCGATGAAAGCGTCACCGCTGCTGCGGGCTTGGCTTGCGCGGCTTTCTGATCTGGGGGTCAGCCTGCGGACCCGCTGGCGGTGGGCGGGCTGGGACCATGAGGCGTCCGTATTCGCCACCCCGCAGGGGCAGGTCACGATCCGCGCAAAGGCCACCGTGCTCGCACTAGGGGGGGCAAGCTGGGCGCGGCTCGGGTCGGACGGGCAGTGGGCTCCGCTCTTGCCGGGTGCGACCGCGCCCTTCAAACCGGCGAACATGGGGTTTGTGGTGAATTGGTCCGACGTCATGTCCACCCACTTCGGCCGCCCGATCAAGGGTGCCGCCCTGATCGCGGGCTCCAGAACCGAACGCGGCGAATTTGTGATCTCTGCCCGCGGGTTGGAAGGCGGCGGCATCTACGCTGTCTCGGCAGACCTGCGCGATGGGGCGCCGCTTTATCTTGATCTGCTGCCCGACCTGTCGCTGGCCGAAGTCCGTAACCGGCTGGACCGGCCAAGGGGCAAAGCCAGCCAGTCGAACCATCTGCGCAAGGTGCTGGGACTCGACCCCGCAAAGATCGCCCTTTTGAACGAATTCGGACGCCCGTTCACCGGTGACCTTGCTGCGACCCTGAAAAAACTGCCCATCCGCCACGCGGGGCCCCGCCCGATCGACGAAGCGATTTCGACCGCCGGCGGCGTGCGGTTCGACGCCTTGGACGCGACGTTGATGTTGAAAGATCGTGCGGGCGTGTTTTGCGCGGGCGAAATGCTGGACTGGGAAGCGCCGACCGGCGGCTATCTGCTGACCGGTTGTCTGGCCACCGGTCGCACCGCCGGAATTCACGCAGCCCAATGGGTCGAACGACGGGCTTGACCAAGGGGCGCATCTTGCCCCTCCGGCCACCATTGCCTAGATTGGCGCAAATTCACCGACCAGGAGAAACACCAATGACACAACGTCTGCATCTTGTGTTTGGCGGCGAACTCGTCGACCCCACAAAATCGACCTTCAAGGACGTCAACAACATCGACGTCGTCGGCATCTTTCCCGATTACGAATCCGCCTACAACGCGTGGAAATCCAGCGCCCAGCGCACCGTGGACGACGCGCACACCCGTTACTTTATCGCCCATCTGCATCGCCTTCGCGACGAAAAGGCGGCAGCCTCGCCAACCGAGGAACTGGGCGCCTGACCGGCACCGGTCAAGTCGGATGGCCCTGCCCTTTTCTCTGAGGTCGTTGCTGACCGGACAAAGCGGTTCGCCCCCGACCGGCGATGCTGAGCCGCCTTGGCCCGAACGCCCCGACGGGCGGGTCATCTGGCTAGAGTGCGGCGGGTCCGCCGATCTTGGGGCCGCGCGGGCGCTGGCGGCGCGGCTGGGCCACCTTGGGGTCAAAGCAACGGCCATCGCCACCATCCCCGGCGCGGCGCAATGTGTCCAAGAGCCGACGCTGATCATCGCTCCGGCCCCTCCGACCCACTCCGCCGAGGTCCACCGGTTTCTGGATCATTGGCAGCCGGACGTGTTCGTCTGCCTTACCGGCGATCCCGATCCGGCCAACGTCACGCTGATCGAAAAGACCGACGCGCGGCTCATCCTTGCCAATGTGACCGCAGAGGCCGCCGGCAAGCACAAGCGCGGCTGGCTGACGCGGATGACACGGTCGATCTATGACCACTTTGACACCGTCATGGCGACCGACGACCGCGCCGCCGAAGTGCTGCGAAACACGGCGGGCGTGCGGCTGCGCGGGCTAGAGGTCACCGGCCCGCTGCAGGACGGAGCAAGGGTCCTGCCCCACAACGAACGCGAACGGGCGGACATCGCGGCGGCTCTTCAGACACGGCCCGTCTGGTGCGTCGCCTCGGCCACCAAAGACGAGATCGCCGCCATCGCCGCGGCACACCGCTATGCCAGCCGAAGGTCGCACCGGCTTTTGCTCGTGGTGATTCCGCGAACACTTGAGGACGCGCCAGAGCTTGCGGCGGCCATTCAGGAAAAAGGTATCATGGTCGCGATGCGGTCAGACGGGGCAGAGCCGACCGACGCGCTACAGGCCTATGTCGCCGATCTGGGCGGAGAGACCGGACTCTGGTACCGGATTGCCCCGATCACCTTTCTGGGCGGGTCGATCTCCGGCGGCGGCTGCGATGACCCCTTTGAACCTGCGGCACTGGGCTCTGCCACGATCCACGGGCCAGAGACGGCCCCCTTTCAACCGCATTTCTCGCGGCTGGACGGAGCGGGAGGCAGCATTGCCATTCCGACCGCCGACGACCTTGGCCGCGCGGTCGAAGCCTGCCTGTCGCCTGACCGCGCGGCGGCGATTTCCCATGCGGCTTGGGACGTGACCTCGACCGGATCAGAGGCGACCGAACGCGTCGTGGGGCTGATCGCAGAGACATTCGAACGAGAGGACCGCTGACCATGCGCGCGCCACGGTTCTGGTACACCTCCGCCGACCGCCCTGCCCTTCGGGCGCGGCTGCTGGCGCCTCTGGCCGCGCTCTATGCGTTTGCGACCGCAGCGCGCGTGCGCCGCGGGGCCGAATATCGCGCGCCGGTGCCGGTGATCTGCGTCGGCAACGTGAACGCGGGCGGGACCGGTAAAACGCCCACCGTCATCGCCCTGTGCCAGATGCTGGACCAGATGGGGTTGCGCCCGCATGTGGTGTCGCGCGGCTACGGAGGCCGTCTGGAAGGACCTGTACAGGTTGTCGAGCGCGACCACAGCGCGGCCGACGTCGGGGACGAGCCGCTGCTAATCGCGGCTTTTGCGCCGACTTCCAGCCCCGACCTCGAGCCAGAATTCACCGCCGACACGAAATAGACTCGTTCGCCCCAACACCACCACCACTCACTGCTGTGCTCCACAAAGGCACGCATACGTGCGGGCACACAGCACCCCAGTCGCACCTGGAAGAGGTCGCACGAGGCGCCGAGCGCGGGCAGGCCGGCGTTGACGAGCTGCAGGAACGTGATGTCGTTGTTGGACCCCCGGCCGTGGAGGCACAGCAGGCGCAGCGGCCGCGGGGCGCCCGGTTTCGGGGCAGCCCCAGCCGGCTCGAATCGACGACTGTAGTCCGGCGGGGGGTAGTACTCCATCGCGGGGGGTGGCGGGTCGCCGCCGCCGCCCCAGATGTTCCCCATCACCCGCGTCCGCGGGGGCTCTAGGCAAAAACCAGTCTTGGTGTGCGCCACGCTCGCACTAATACACGCGCGCGCGCCAACACCATCACCACCAACAACAACATTCGCCTTCGCCGCCACCGCTTCCACACACCTACAACAACCAAACCGCCGCCGCCGCTGCAACACTTCCTCGCACAAACGCTTCCATACACGACCGCTCACCACCACACCACCACCACCACCACTCCCTTCTCGTCCGACAGTATCCAGCTCAAGACTAGCACGGCAGATGTGCCGCTTTCCCCGTACAGGCTCATACAGCCACTGTGCAGCTGCAGTACGTACGTACGGGTACTGGTACACGTACTGTACGTATACTACGTACTTACGTACTGCATGCACACCTCATGTACTGCAGCTGGACCAGAAGTTTTTACAAGTTTTTCCGCCGGTTTTTGGAAGAACAAGACCGACCATTGCAAGAGGGAAGCTGACGGGAGTGGAACGAGCTACAATGAGCTACATGTAGATAGAGAGGGGAGGGGAG
>JALQXR010000072.1 GCA_023263105.1 Marivivens sp.
TGCCAGCTACTGCGGCAGTTTTTGCGGCGCCAGCTGGATCGGGGCGGGAATGGCCGCACTCCAGATTCCTGCGGTGAAGAATCCACCGCGACAGCAACTGGCAGCGGAGCAGCACCAGATTGCTCGGACCCCGTTCTGAGCAATCTTCCCGCTGCATCTTCAGTCAATTCCAAACGGCCACCATGCTTTTTCTCAATTGCCGTGCCGGTAATGACGATTAGAGACTCTGGCGTGTCTTTCCTGTTTGGAAGTGGGGGGCTGCGCTATCGTTGGCTGTTGGATAAGCACCTTTACCGGGCTGCTGCAGTCACGCACCAGACCGAGGGCTCACAACCTGTCGATCGCTTTACCCCGGAACTGTTTTTGTGAATCAATCCTCGGTACAGATCAGAATCCTGCTTGCTGTTGCGGTGCTGTTTGCCCCAATTGCCAGCGGACAGGACGAGGTTCTGCGGAGAGCGCCCTACAGAACACCACCCTCGCGCACTCAATACCCGCTTCGCGTCGGCTCGGTCAGTCCGATGCTGGCGGACCTGCCTCCGTTCTTTCTTGTCTGGGCGATATACCTGCTGACGTCGATCCTGACCGAACTGGTGTCCAACAACGCCGTCGCCGTCGTCGTGACGCCGATTGCCATCGGGTTGGCCTCTGCCTTGGGTGTCGATCCGCGCCCGCTGATCGTGGCGGTGATGATCGCGGCCTCGGCCAGTTTCGCCACGCCCATCGGCTATCAGACCAACACGCTGGTCTATGGCCCGGGCGGTTATCGGTTCACCGATTTCCTAAAGGTCGGGATTCCGCTGAACCTGTCGATGGGTCTGATCGTGTCGACGATCATTCCCTTTGTCTGGCCGCTGTGATCAGCGGCGATAACGGTCGACGAACCGCCGCAGGATGATTTCGGGCACAAAGACATCGGCGTCACGGCAGGACTGCATCAGGTCTTCGATTTCGTCGGGCGGAAAGTAGCCGTGGTTGCGATAGATCGCGATCCGGTCGGCAAAACCCGCGCCATCGGCTTCGGGGTGGAACTGGGTGGCATAGACGTTCTGCCCGTAGCGGATCATCTGCATCGGGCAGGGGTCCGAGGCCAGTAGCTGCACGCAACCCTGCGGCAATTCCTCGGCCGCTTCCTTATGGCCCACGAAGGCGCCGAAATCGTCGGGCAGGTCCGCCAGCAAAGGGTCACCGCGGCCGTCGTCCGTTATCCGGCACCGCGATACGCCGACCGGCTCTCCGAAGCGGCCCTTGGCCACGCGCGCGCCAAGGTGATGGGCAAGGATGCCGATCCCGTAGCAGCACCCCATGAAGGGAATGTCGCGCGCCGTGATGTCGGGCATAAGCGACAGGATTTGCGCTTCGATACGGGCTTCGGTCGGGTCTTTGGTCGCGGGGTCGTCGCTGACGCAGCCCGGGCCGCCGCCAACGATCACGCCGGAATAGCGCGACAGGTCGGTGTCGGAGGGCAGGTCGGTCTGGTCCAGCCGGATGCGGTGGCAGTCCTTGGCCGTTAGGCCGCCCTTGTCCAGAAACGCCGCGAATTCGCCGTCGGCGGCATCGGTTTCAGGACGCAATTGCAGGATCAGGAAAGGTTTCATGGCGCGGTCCTAAAGCTAGAGCGGCCAGAAGACCAGTATCGACGGGATCGACACAGCCACGACAAGCAGTTCCAGCGGCAGGCCCATTTGCCAGTAGTCGCCAAAGCGGTAGCCGCCCGGACCCAGAACCAGCGTGTTGTTCTTATGCCCGATCGGCGTGAGAAAGGCGCAGGACGCCGCGACCGCGACGGCCATCAGGAACGGGTCGGCGGACACTCCTAGCGTGGTCGCCATCTGGATGCCGACAGGTGCCGCGACAATGGTGGTGGCCGTGTTGTTCAGCACGTCCGACAGGGTCATCGTCACCACCATCAGGACGGTGAGCACGGCCCAGGCGGGCCAGCCCTCGGTCAGGCCGATCAGGGCCCCCGCGATCAGCTGCGTCCCGCCAGAGCTTTCCAGCGCCGCGCCCAGAGGGATCATCGACCCCAAAAGCACGACGACCGGCCATTCGATCTGGTCGTAGACTTCGGACAGGGGCAGGACGCCGGTCAGGATATACCCCACGACCACCAGCCCCAGCGCGACAGGCAGGTAGATCAGCCCAAGGCTGGCCGCCAGCACCGCGGCGCCGAACAGGCCGATCGCCAGCCAGACCTTGCGGTCCAGCGTCACCGACAGCCCCCTGTCCGCCAGCGCGAGGCACCCCATCCAGTCCAGCACCTCGGACACGCGGTCCTTAGGGGCCAGCAGCAACAGGATATCGCCGGGCCGGATCACGGTCCTCCGCATCTGGGTCCGCACGGCGCGCCCCTTGCGCGACAGGCCCAGAAGCATGGTGTTCTGCCGCCACGCAAGACCCAGCGCCTGCGCCGTCTTGCCCGCCATACGGGCGTCGGCGGGGACGACCGCTTCGACCAGAGCCATGCCTTCACCGGCGGCTTCCGGCTTGTCCTTGCCCTTGGACTTGTCGCCTTTGGGGGTGTGCAGGGTTAGCTTGAGGCTGGCGCGGAATTCATCCAGCGCCTCGGGCGAGGCTTCGACGACAATATGGTCGCCCGCCCGCAGTTCGGCGCTGCCCGAGGTGCCATACCGCCGCTTGCCGCCGCGGATCAGCCCAAGGATGGCGATGTCGGCGCGGTCGGCTTCGCCGTACAGCTCGGACAGGCGTTGGCCGATCAGCTTTGACCCCCGCGGCACCGAGAGTTCTGCGATGTAATCCGCATAGTCGTGCATCGGATCGCCCTGCAGCCCCGGCCCGTCGTGCTTTGGGATCAGCCGCCAGCCGACAAGCGCGACGAATGCGATGCCCACCAGCGCGGTGATCCCGCCAACGGGCAGGAAATCAAGCATGGCAAAGGGCGTGCCCGTGGCTTCGCCCCGCGTGGCCGCGATGATGATGTTGGGGGGCGTGCCGATCAGCGTGGCCATCCCGCCCAGAATTGTCGCGAACGAAAGAGGCATTAGCGTAGCGCCCGCCGCGCGGCCCGCCTTGCGTGCGGTCTGGATGTCCACCGGCATCAGCAGCGCCAGCGCCGCCACGTTGTTCATGAACGCGGAAAGCACGCCGCCCACCACGCCCATCACCGCGATATGGGTTCCGATCCGCCGGCTGGCGTCCACCATTGTGCGGGTGATCAGCAACACCGCCCCCGACCGCACCAGCCCCGCCGAGGCCACCAGAACCAGCGCCACGACAATCGTGGCAGGGTGACCAAAGCCCGAAAACGCCTCTTTCACCGGCACCAGCCCCGTCGTCACGCCCACCATCAGCGCGGCAAACGCCACAAGGTCATAGCGGAACCGCCCCCACAGCAAGAGCCCGAAGACAGCAGCGAAAAGCGAAAAAAGTCCGATCTGATCCGTCGTCATGGGTCAACTGTGGCCCAAGCCCGCCCAAACCGAAAGGCCATAGATCGAAGAAACCCCCGTCAAAGCATGCACGGGATTGCAACTTGCCCCGCCTTCGGGATAGGAACGCAGCCGATCATTAGACTGCTTTCAGAACCGACGAGGACGACATGGCAGGCCATTCAAAATGGGCGAACATCCAGCATCGCAAAGGGCGTCAAGACGCCGCGCGGTCAAAGCTCTTTTCCAAGCTCGCCAAGGAAATCACCGTGGCGGCGAAAATGGGCGACCCCGATCCGGATAAGAACCCGCGCCTGCGCCTTGCGGTAAAGGCGGCCCGGTCGCAGTCGATGCCCAAGGACGTCATCGAACGCGCGATCAAGAAATCGCAGATGGGCGACTCGGCCGACTATTCGGAAATCCGCTACGAAGGCTACGGCCCCTCGGGCATCGCCGTCATCGTCGAAACGCTGACCGACAACGTCAACCGCACCGCGTCGAACGTGCGCAGCTACTTTACCAAGGCTGGCGGCAATCTGGGCACCACCGGTTCGGTGAGCTTCATGTTCGACCGTGTCGGTGAAATCACCTATCCCGCCACCGCCGGCGACGCCGACACCATCATGATGGCCGCGATCGAGGCCGGTGCCGAGGACGTCGAAAGCGATGACGAAGGTCACTGGATCTATTGCGCCTTCGAAAACCTCAGCGAAGTCTCTGACGCGCTGGAAAAGGAACTGGGCGAAGCGACCGAGACCAAGGCAATCTGGAAGCCGCAGAACCGCACGGACGTTGATCTGGAAACCGCTCAGAAACTGATGCGCCTGATCGACACGCTGGAAGACGACGATGACGTGCAGACCGTCACCGCGAATTTCGACACCAGCGACGAAGTGGCCGCCCAACTGGGCTAAGCCCGCCAGACTGGCCAGACGACAGACGATACGGAACGGCGCTCCTGACTTTGGGGCGCCGTTGTCGTTTCGGGGGGGCGTCAGGGGATCAGGGCACGGGCCGCCTCTGACCGGATCGCGCGGGTGAGCGGCAGCAGATGCGTCTTGATCCGCCGCGACACCTGCCAGACCAGCGGCTGCAGAAACGGACGCCCCGGATCAAGATCGACAAGCTGGCCCGCCGCGATCAGCGGGTCGCAAAGCGACGCGGGGTTCAGGCACCAGCCCAGTCCCAACTCGGTCGCCTTGAGAAAGCCTTGGGTCGACGAAAGATAGTGGCTGGGCGGGTGTAGGGTCCTGCCGGTCCGCGCGGCGATCCAGTTGGCTTGGTGCTTGTCGTTCACGCTAAAGGTCAGCACCGGCGCCACAGCCAGGGCCTGCGCGGTCGCTCCGTCGGGGAACCACCTGCGCGCGAAGTCCGGCGCCGCGGTTGCGCGATAGGGCAGGGACCCCAGCGCCACCGACTCGCACCCCGCGATTGCCGGACCGGGGGTGCTGACCGCCGCCGAGACCTCTCCGCGCCGCAAGAGATCCGCCGAAACGCTTTCGTCGTCGACCACGATGTCGAACAGCACGCCTTCGACCCGCGCCAGAGCAGGCAGGACCCACGTCGCAAGGCTGTCGGCATTGACCGCAACCCGCACCATCGCCGTTTCGCCGACTTTGGGCGACCGGCCCAGATCGCGGGCAAGGTCTAGATCGATCAGCCGCAACTCCTCGGCGTGGCGGGCCAGCCGCTGGCCCTCGGCCGTGGCGGTGGCCGGTGGGCCGCGCCGGATCAGGACGGTTCCGGCGGCCTCCTCCAGAGCCCTGATCCGCTGCGAAACCGCCGATTGGGTCAGCCCCAGCGCCGACGCGGCCCCGTCGAAAGAACCGGTCCGGAGGATCGCGGCAAGGGTGTCTATCTGGGCTCGGTCAAACATTAGGAAAACTTAACTAGGGTTAGAAGAATGAATTTCTCTTATCACGGCCCCGCCGCTAATCAAACCCGGCACCGCAACCGCAACAGGCAAGGCAGACAAATGTTCGTCCCAATCATTTCGGGCTTCGCCCTTGGATTTTCGCTGATCATGGCCATCGGAGCGCAAAACGCCTTTGTCCTGCGGCAGGGCCTAAAGCGCGAATACGTGTTCGCCGTCGCGATGATCTGCGCGACCTCGGATACGATCCTGATCCTGACGGGAGTGTTCGGCTTGTCGAGCCTAAAGGCGGTCCTGCCGCCTGTGGCCGCGATCATGACGTGGGGCGGCGCGGCCTTCCTGTTTTTCTACGGGGTCAAATCGTTCGTGTCGTCGTGGCGTGGCGGCGGGTCGTTGACCGCGGGGGCGGGACACGGAGCGCGGCTTTGGCCGGTGGTGGCGACCTGCCTTGCGATGACGTGGCTCAACCCGCATGTCTATCTGGACACCGTCTTGCTGGTGGGGTCCACCGCCAGCCGGTTCCCCGGACAAGAGGGGCTGTTCGGACTGGGCGCCTCGATGGCTTCGTTTACCTTCTTCTTCTCGCTGGCCTATGGCGCGCGGTTTCTGGCGCCCCTGTTCGCAAGCCCGACCGCGTGGCGCGTTCTGGATGCGGTGATCGGCGTGATCATGTGGACTATCGCTGCGGGTCTTGTGCGCGGGGCCTTGTCTTCGGCCGCGACGTAGGATCAAGTCCACCGCATGACCTCCGTTGTGAAACACCAAAACCCGCTTGCGGGTGTCCTGTGGATGCTGGCTACCGGAGCCAGCTTCGTCGGTGTCACCGCGGTCGTCAAACACGTGGGCGCGGCGGTCCCCGCAGCCGAGGCAGCCTTTCTTCGCTATGCGCTGGGGCTGGTGTTTCTGATCCCGATGATCCGCCCCATCCTGAAGGCAAATCTGACGGCGCGTCAGATAAAGCTGTTCGGGATCAGAGGCTTGGCCCACACCGTCGCGGTGATCCTGTGGTTTTACGCCATGGCCCGCATCCCGATGGCCGAGGTCACCGCGATGAACTATCTCAACCCAGTCTATGTCACCATCGGTGCCGCGCTCTTTCTAGGAGAGGCCCTGCCGCCCCGCCGTCTGGCGGCGGTGGGTGTGGCGCTGATCGGGGCGCTCGTCATCCTGCGACCGGGCCTGCGAGAGGTCGAAAGCGGCCATCTGGCGATGCTGGTGACCGCGGCGCTTTTTGCGGTGAGCTACCTGCTGGCAAAGGTGCTGTCGGACGAACTCTCGGCTGTGGTTGTGGTCGGGATGCTGTCGGTGACGGTGACCATCGGACTCTTGCCCTTTGCGGTGGCGGTCTGGGTGACGCCCACCGCCGAACAATGCGCCTGGCTGTTCCTTGTGGCCTGTTTCGCGACCTCGGGCCACTACTGCATGACCCGCGCCTTTGCGGCGGCGCCCTTGAGCGTGACGCAGCCGGTGACCTTCCTGCAGCTTGTCTGGGCCACGCTGATGGGGGCGGTCTTTTTCGGAGAGGCAGCAGACGGCTTTGTCATCGCGGGTGGCGCGATGATCGTGTCGGCGGTGTCGTTCATCAGCTGGCGCGAAGCCCGTGCGCGGCGCCGGATCACCCCCGCCGTCGGCCAGACAAAGTCCTAGCCGCAGACCCTTTATCCCGACCCTAGGTGCGACCCTGTCCGATGCGCATCAGGATCGAGGCATGTGTGACCTCTCCGATGCAGGTGCCATCCGCCATCACGCTTAGCGAAGGCTTGTCGGCCAGCAGGGTCATGACCTCTTTGACCGGAGTTTCGGCGCCCACCTGCGGTGCCCCGTCGCCCGGCTTGCCCGACATCACGTCGCGTGCGGTCAGAACGCCCAACGGGTTCATATGCGCCACGAAATCAGCAACATAGCCGTTGGCAGGGCTTGAAAAAATCTCTCGCGGGGTGCCGCATTGGACGATCCGGCCGCCCTCCATGATGGCAATGCGATTGCCGATCTTGAACGCTTCGTCCAGATCGTGACTGACAAAGATGATTGTCCGCTTGAGCGTCTTTTGCAGGTCCAGAAGCTCGTCCTGCAGCTTTGTCCGGATCAGCGGATCCAGCGCGGAAAACGGCTCGTCCATCAACAATGTCGGCGCTTCGGTGGCAAAGGCGCGGGCCAGACCCACACGCTGCTGCATCCCGCCGGACAGCTCTCCGACCTTGCGTTCTGCCCAGTCCGACAGGCCGACCAGCGCAAGCTGGGTATCGACGCGGTCGCGGCGGTCGGATTTGGACATGCCCGACAATTCCAGCCCAAGCCCGACGTTTTCGCGGACCGTGCGCCACGGCAGCAGGCCGAACTGCTGGAACACCATCGCCACCCGTTCCTGACGGATGCGCCGCAGGGTCGCGTGATCGGCACCCGTCACGTCCACCAGCGCGTTGCCGTCACAGACCCGCGCCGCGCCGCGCACCACGGGGTTCAACCCGTTGACCGCCCGCAAGAGCGTCGATTTGCCGGAGCCGGACAGGCCCATGAGGACTAGGATTTCGCCCTCTTGAACGGTGAGCGAGCAATCGTGCACCCCCAGAACCTGCTGGGTGGCGGCCTGAATTTCGGACCGGGTCATGCCCTGATCCATCATCGGCAGGGCCAGTTCGGGTTTGTCTCCGAACACGATCGACACGTTGTCGAATTCGACAGCAATGCCCGCCGTGCGTCGGGGGTCAGAGGTCACGGTCATTTGCGTTCCATCCTAAGCATACGGTCCAGCAGGATCGCGACGACCACGATGACAAAGCCGCTTTCAAAACCCTTGGCGGTGTTCACCTGATTGAGCGCGCGCACGACCGGCACGCCCAGCCCGTTCGCTCCGACCAGCGCGGCGATGACGACCATCGACAGCGACAGCATGATGGTCTGGTTCAGGCCGGTCATGATCTGCGGCAGGGCCGAAGGAAGCTCGACCTTCCACAGCACCTGACGCGGTGTCGCGCCAAAGGCCTCGGCCGCCTCCAGCAGCGGCTTCGGGGTCGATGAGACGCCCAGATGGGTCAGCCGGATCGGTGCGGGCAGAACAAAGATCACCGTCGCGATCAGGCCCGGCACCATGCCGATGCCGAACAGGACGATGGCGGGGATCAGGTAGACAAAGGTCGGCAGCGTCTGCATCAGGTCCAGCACCGGACGCATCGCGGAATACAGTCGCGGGCGGTGGGCGGCAGCGATCCCGATGGGCACGCCGATCCCCATACAGACGACACAGGCGGTCAGGACCAGCGTCAGGCTTTCCATCGTCTCTTTCCAGTAGCCTTGGTCCAGCACAAAGAGGAACCCCAAAGCGACCAGTGCGGCGACCTTCCAGCTGCGCTGGATCGTCCATGCAAGAGCGACAAAGAATAGAATGATAACAAAGTGATGGACGGTTTCGGTCCAAAACGGAAAGGCCGGTTCAAACCCGCGACCCGACAGCCACTTTGTTCCCGGCGGACGCTGCAGCAGCGCCAGAACGACCGCGATGAAGCCTTCCAGAACGCCCGACACCCCGTCGATGAAGTCTTCGGCGCCGTTCTCGACATAGTCGAAGCCACGCGCGGCGGCCTGTCCGGCAGGCAAGGAGTCGTCCGTGAGGCCCAGCAGCCGTTGCGGCAGCCATTGGATGAACCACCAGATCGCAGGGATCAGCCAAGAGACAAAGTCCCAAGCCGCCACCACGATCCAGATTACGGCGTTCACGATGGCGCTTAGAAATCCAAGGATCGCCTGCATCCGTCCCTCTCCGTTATTCGGATAAAGAAAGCCCGGGTCCGCAATGCGGGCCCGGGCGGGTCTTTGGCTTACATCGCCAGTGCGGCGGCCACGGCAGCCACGGCGTCGCCACCGTCGATGGTGGTCACGCCGTCCAGCCATGCCTCGTAGGCGGCGGGGTTGGCGGCCAGCCATGCTTTGGCGGCTGCGTTCGGCTCGGTGCCGTCGTTCAGGATCGCGCCCATGATTTCGTTCTCCATCGCAAGCGAGAAGACGAGATTGTTCAAAAGCGCGCCGACGTTCGGGCAGGCATCGGCATAGCCGGCGGTGGTGTTGGTGTAGACGGTCGCGCCACCAAGATCGGGGCCGAACCAGTCGTCACCGCCTTCGAGGTAGGACATCTCGAAGTTGGCGTTCATCGGGTGGGGTTCCCAGCCAAGGAACACGATCGGCTCGCCGTCGCCATCGGCGCGGGCCACTTGTGCCAGCATGCCCTGCTCCGAGCTTTCGACGACTTCGAAGCCGGTCAGGCCGAAGGCGTCAGCCGCGATCATGTCCATGATCAGACGGTTGCCGTCGTTGCCGGGTTCGATGCCATAGATCTTGCCGTCCAGAGCGTCGATATTCGCGGCGATGTCGGCAAAGTTGGCGATGCCCATGTCGGCGGCGGCCTTGTTCACGGCCAGCGTGTACTTTGCGCCTTCGAGGTTGGCGATCACGGTGTCCACGGTGCCGGCGTCACGGTAGGGGGCGATGTCGGCCTCCATCGTGGGCATCCAGTTGCCAAGGAACACGTCGACGTCGCCTTCGGCCAGAGCGGTATAGGTCACGGGAACGGACAGGACCTTGACATCGGTGTCATATCCCAGCGCGTTCAGCACGACGGTGGTCGCGGCGGTGGTTGCGGTGATGTCGGTCCAGCCCACATCAGAGAAGGTCACGCTTTCGCAATCTGCGACTGCGGTTGTGGCGGCACAGATGGCCAACACGGATAGAGTTGTCTTGAAAGTCATGGGGGTCTCCCTCGGGTAACAGTTTTTATTGATTGACGAGTCAATAAAAAGCCAACTAGGTTCGCTTGGCAAGCAGAAATGGTGTCGGAAATGCCTAAGCTCGGGATGGAGCCTATACGGCGCGCAGCTTTGGTTAAAGCGACTATCGCAGAAATCGGGGCCACGGGATCGCTGGACGTGACTGTCAGCCAGATCGCTAAGCGCGCGGGCATGTCCTCGGCGCTGGCGCACCACTATTTCGGCGGCAAAGACCAGATTTTCCTGGCCGCCATGCGACACGTTCTGTCGCTTTATGGTGCCGAGGTCCGCGGAGCCCTCGCCATGGCGCTGGGCCCCGAAAGC
>JALQXR010000073.1 GCA_023263105.1 Marivivens sp.
CTGCCCTTCGCGGCTCCATTCGCCAGACCGCCCCGACCCCCCCAGAACCGGCAGGACGGTATATCCGGTCACGCCTGCCTTCTGCATGGCTTCGGTCAGCCGGCGCTCCATCACCGCTTCGATAATGATCGCGACGCGTTTTGCTTTGTGGGTTTGCATATCAGCCTCCGGATACCATCGAGGCCACGGCGATATAGGCCGGAATGCCAACGGTCAGGTTGAAGGGAAAAGTCACCCCAAGCGACAGGGTAAGGTAGATCGAGGGGTTCGCTTCGGGCAGAGCGACCCGCATCGCCGCCGGAACCGCGATGTAAGACGCCGAGGCCGACAGCACCATCAGAATGGCGATCCCGCCGGTGCTGAGCCCGATCAGGACACCCAGCGGCAAAGCGATCAGGCTAGAGATCACCGGCATCAGTACGGCAAAGGCGATGGTCCCGCCGGTCAGGTGCTTGCGCGCACCCCGAAGCCCGCGCCCCGCCACGATGCCCATATCCAGCAGGAACAGGCACAGCACACCCTTGAACGGCGCGACGACAAAGGCGCTTACCTCGGCCATTCCGCGTTCGCCGGTGATCGCGCCAATGGCAAATGCACCCAGCAGCAACACGATAGAGCCGTTCAGCAGGATTTCCCGCCACAGCCCGCCGTCCATTTTCTGGGCGTCGTTTTTACCTCCGCGAGCGATCAGCCACAGGGCCGACAGGATTGCCGGAGCCTCCATCGCGGCGGCGACTGCCACCATAAAGCCTTCGGGCTTCAGCCCTTGCCCCTCAAGCACCGAGGTCGCCGCGACAAAGGTCACGATAGAAATCGACCCGTAATGCGCCGCGACGGCCCCGCGGTCGATCCGGCTCAGCGGCGTCAACACAGCCAGAAGCGCAAAGGCCAACACCGGCAGAAAGAACGACAACAACAGCCCCGCTCCGATCGACGCAAAAAGCGCCGTGTCGGCACCATGCGCCGCGACGCTGACCCCGCCCTTAAAGCCGATGGCAAATAGCAGGTAGATCGACATCGCCTTGGCCGCGGCCTCGGGAACGCTCAGATCCGACCGCGCAAGCGCAGCCGCCAGACCCAGCACGAAACACAAGATAACAGGGGACCCCAAATTGGTCGCCGCCAGTTCGAATAGTCCCATGTGCCCCCCCTATTTCTGCGGACGTATTGCGACCAAAGACCAGATCAAGCCCAAGCGCGATCAGACAGCCCGAAAACCGCCCGATTCAGGGTCGTAATTCTCCAGATCCCCGTCTCCGATCTCATGCCAGAGCCCGTGAAGCGTCAGGCGGTCGTCGGTGACGGCGGCCTCGACAAAGGGGAATGTCATCAGGTTCTCAAGACTGACAACAACGGCCTGCCGCTCTAGTTCGCGGATGCGTTCGTCATCGGATCCCGACGGAAGCCGGTCGTAACCCGGTCGCAGGATGTCCATCCAGCGGCCCACAAAGCTGGTCGTTTCTTCCAGTTGGGGGGCGTTGCCGCTGCACATGTCATAGCAGCCCTTGACCCCGCCGCAGCTGGAATGGCCCAGCACGATCAGATGCGCGACCTTCAACGTGGTCACCGCGTATTCGACCGCCGCCGATGTGCCGTGCGGTTCGCCATCGGGTTCATACGGCGGAACCAGATTCGCGACATTTCGGTGGATAAAGAATTCGCCTTGGTCGGCCCCAAAGATCGACGTCACATGAACCCTGCTGTCGCAGCACGAAATGATCATCGCGCGCGGGTGCTGGCCCATTTCCGACAAATGCTTGTACCATCCCCGATTGTCGGCATAGCTGGTCGCCTTCCATCCGTGGTAACGGCGAGCAAGGTACTCCGGCAATGGTCTGGCTAGCTTCATCTCATGTCCCTTTTGTTGTTCTGACGCTGATACGCGGCATTCTAACTTAATTCGAGGGGTTTCTTCGTCCCGCATCAACCTGTTGGCAACGATCTTAACGACATTCTGCGACCGGGGAAACGGAGTGGTATTTGAGAAGATGTTGGCAAATTTTGACGTGAAGATTGTGAACCTGCCCTTGTCCGAACAGACAGAATTCGATCAGGATCTGGTCTTTCGGCTGGTAAGAAGACTGGGCGACGCAAGCGCGACCGCAACGATCACCCGCGTGATGGAGGATATATCCCACCGCGATGCGCGACTGACCGCTGCGATAAAAGAATGCCGTTTCGACGATGCGGCTCTGGACGCGCGGCGCATTGACGCAATCGCCGCGCAGATCGGCCTGCACACGGTCGCGCGCGCGGCCGCAAACCTTGCCACCGTCGTCGCCGGAGTGGACCCGATAACCACCGCGGCCCTGACAGCAAGGCTCAACAGGGCGGTCATTTCGGCGTGGCAAGAGCCGCGATTGATGCCCGTCCGGCGGCTGTGATCGCAGGTCCGGCCCCGCCCAACCGCGGGATCGGCGCTGCTCACTCGGGTTTCTCGGGAACGTGACTTTTCATTTTTCGCGGCAGGCGCATAAGGTGCCCGTCATGTCACTGAGAATCCTGCCACTCCTGCTGTTGCCTTTGCTTGCTCCGATCTCGGTCGGGGCGCAGACGTCCGCCAATCCGGTCGAGATCGAGGTGCTCCCCGGATGGCGGGACGCCTCGGGGCGGCACACCGCTGCTTTCCGCTTCTCGCTAGCCGAGGGGTGGAAAACCTATTGGCGCGCACCGGGCGAGGCCGGAATCCCTCCGCAGCTGGACTGGCAAGGGTCAGAAAACCTCGCGGCCTATGAACTGGTCTGGCCGACGCCGCAGGTGTTCTATCTGAACGGGATGCGCAGCATCGGATATCACGATGGCTTTGTCCTGCCCGTGACTTTCACCCTGACCGATCCGGACCAACCCGCGATCATGCGGGGCCGTATCGACATCGGCGTTTGCGAAGACATCTGCGTGCCCGTGTCGCTGGAGTTCGAGGCGATCCTTCCGGTTGGCGGCTCCCGGACGCCGCAAATCGTGGCCGCGATGGTCGACCGCCCCCTGACCGCCGACGAAGCAAAGGTGACGCGGACAACCTGCGACCTGAGCCCGACAGACGACGGGCTTCAGATCGACGTCGAGATCGACCTGCCGGACACCGGCGGGAAAGAGGTCGTCGTGGTCGAAAGCGCCGGAACCTGGGTGTCCGAAACGGATGTGACACGCGCGGGCGGGACTCTGCGCGCCTCTGCCGACATGGTCGACACGACGGGCGCAGGGTTGGCGGTGGACCGGTCAAAAGTGGTCGTCACCGTGTTGGGCGAAAATCTCGCGGTCGAGGTTCAGGGATGTTCGTCGGGCGGCTGAGCGCCGGTCGACATCGCAAGCACGCGGCTGATTTCGGTTAGCGACCGCCCCGACTGGGCCCGCCATTCGTTAAAGGCCGCCTGGACGCGCTTCATGTCGGATTTTGATTTCGGGTCTTTGTCCACCACACCCTCGGCGATCAGTCGCGCGACGACGTCGGTCGATAGAATGAAACTGCTGCGGCCCATGTTGCGCAGGACCCTTTGGCCGGTGTTTCCGCCCAGCCTTGATCCGCCGGACTTCAACAGGTCCAAGAGCCCGATGTAATCGTCGTCGTCCCAGCCAGCAAAGCAGCGGCCCGCCGAGCCATGAGTGGCGGCAAGGTCCGTCAGCCAGACGGCGTTTTCAATCACCGCGCTGATTTTCGGACCATTGCGGACGATGCCCCTGTCCGCCAACAGGCGATCAAGATCGTCAGGTCCGTAATTCGCCACCCGACCCGGCCGGAAACCGTCGAAAGCGGACTCGAACCCGTCCCATTTGGCGTCGATCACCTTCCACGAAAACCCCGCCTGAAAGATCGCCCTTGCCATGGCCGAAAGCCAGCGGTCATCCCCGATCGCCACCAGATCGGCGGTTGGCAACGGGCGCGCGATGATCGTTTCCAGAGCCGCCGCACCGCCCTTACGCGATGCCGCGATGTCGTAGATCTGATCGAAACTCCGCATCTGTCAGCCCTTTGTTCGTTGTTTGTGTTCCTCGAGTCGGGGAAAGATTTCCACGAAATTGCAGGGCATGTGACGATAGTCGAGCTGCTTGACGAGGATTTCGTCCCACGCGTCCTTGCACGCGCCGGGGCTGCCGGGCAGAGCGAACAGATAGGTGCCGTTCGCCACACCCGCGGTCGCACGGCTTTGGACCGCGCTTGTGCCGATCTTGGCCATGGAAACCATCGTAAAGACGGTGCCGAATGCATCGATTTCTTTTTCATAGACGTCGCGGTGGGCCTCGACGGTGACATCGCGCCCCGTCAGCCCCGTGCCGCCGGTCGAAATCACCACATCCACGTCCGGACTCTGGCTCCATGCGCGCAGTTGGTCGGCGATTTCCTGTCGTTCGTCGCGGATGATCTTGCGGTCCGACAGGATGTGGCCGGCTGTCTCGATCCGCGCAACGAGCGTGTCTCCCGACCGGTCTTCGGACAGGGAACGCGTGTCGCTGACGGTCAGCACGGCGATGCGAACGGGGATGAACTCTCGGGTTTCGTCGATGCGGCTCATGCGGGTCTCTTTTCCAGAACAAGACGGAGGGCGAGCAGACAGAATATCGCGGCCGAGGCAAAACTTAGCCCCTTGGCGGCCCCCTTTGACCGCGCCAGAACACGGCCGATCCCGCCCGCAAAATAGCCCACGGCTGCGTTGACCAGAAATCCGGTCGTCGCAAAGACGCTGCCAAGGACCAAGAACTGCGCCAGCACAGACCCGCGCGACGGGTCGATGAACTGCGGCAGGAACGCAAGGATGAACAGGATCACTTTCGGGTTCGAGATATTGACCAGCATCCCGTCCCGAAACGCGCGCGACGACCGAACGGGCGCGACATCAGAGGCCGCAAGCGGCGACCGGAGCGTGCGATAGGCCAGAATCAACAGATACAGCACGCCCGCCCACCGGATCGCTTCGAACACGGGCGGATGGGCGGCGATCAGCGCTCCGACTCCCAGTCCGGCCAGCGTCACGTTAACCATTGCGCCTGCCGACACTCCGGCCGACGCATAGGCAGCCGGACGCGCGCCCCCCTTCATCCCCTGCGCAAGGCAGAACATCATATCCGCACCCGGCGTAAGGTTCAGCGCGACCCCTGCAGGGACAAAGGCAAGCAGCGTCGTGAGTTCGACGATCATGGCTTTGTCTCCAACCGCGCCTTTACGGCCAACAAATCGGCCCACGCCTGCTTTTTCGCCGCGGTTTGCCGCAGCAGGTAGGCGGGGTGGAGCATCGGCATGACCGGCTTTCCGTAGGCCTCGGCCCATTGACCCCGCAGCCGCGTGATGCCGGTTTCGTTCAGCACAGCCGTCAGAGGCGTGTTCCCCATCAGACAAATGACATCCGGATCGACCAAAGCGACGTGGCGCTCCAGAAAGGGGACCATCATGGCGATCTCTGCCGCGTCCGGAGTACGGTTCGACGGCGGCCGCCAAGGCAGGACATTGGTGATATAGACCGACTCTTGGCTGTCGGGGCTGCCGCGTGACAGGCCGATGGCGGCGAACATCCGGTCCAGCATCTGGCCCGCGCGCCCGACAAAGGGGCGGCCCTCCAAGTCCTCTTCCCGTCCCGGCGCCTCGCCTATGATCATCACAGAGGCGGCGGGGTTGCCGTCCGAAAAGCAGAATTTCCGCGCACCCTTTTTGACTTCGCACAGGTCAAAGTCCCGCATCGCGGCTGCCAGTTCGTCCAGCGATGACGCCGCCTCGGCGGCCTTGCGGGCTTCGGCAGGGGCATCGACCGTTGGCGCTGCAGCGGGGATCGGGGGCGGCGCGGCACGAGAGGCCGCCGGTTGCCGCGCGGCGGCCGAAATGGGCTCGGCCAAGTCATAGCGATTCACGGGGCTGTCCCCGATCGACTCGTCCGCACCCAGTTCGACGTGCCAATCCAGCAGCGCGCGGGCCAGCCAATATTCTTCTGCCGTTTCCATGGACTTCAGATTATGCGGCGCGGGCAGGAAAGTGCAGCCCCCTTTTCGTCATACGAACCGTCCCCTTGTCCGCAGCGGCCAGAGACCCTTGTCGCCGCCTTCCGTGGTTTTTATAACGTTCCGGCTGGCACCCAGGAGATCACCATGACTTTTCGCGCAAATCATCTCCTTGGAATCGAGCCGCTCCGGCCCGACGAAATCACCGCGCTGATCGATCTTGCGGACCGGTATGCCAACGACAACCGCGCGGGGCACGCCCACAAGGACGTTTTGACGGGCATGACCCAGATCAACATGTTCTTTGAAAATTCGACCCGCACGCAGGCCAGTTTCGAACTGGCGGGCAAGCGACTGGGCGCGGATGTGATGAACATGGGCATGGCCCAGTCCAGCGTGAAAAAAGGCGAAACGCTGATCGATACGGCGCTGACGCTGAACGCGATGCACCCTGACCTGCTGGTCGTGCGCCACCCGAACTCCGGCGCGGTCGACCTGTTGGCGCAAAAGGTGAACTGCGCCGTTCTGAACGCGGGCGACGGGCGGCACGAACACCCGACCCAAGCCCTGTTGGACGGGCTCACGATTCGCCGCGCAAAGGGCCGTCTGCACCGGCTTTCCATCGCGATTTGCGGCGACATCCTGCACAGCCGCGTGGCGCGGTCCAACATCATGCTTTTGGGCAAGATGGAAAATCGCGTGCGCCTGATCGCCCCCCCGACCCTGATGCCCGCCGGTGCCGCCGATCTGGGCGTCGAGGTCTTCGAGGATATGGAAAAGGGCCTGAAGGACGTGGATGTCGTCATGATGCTCCGCCTTCAGAAAGAACGGATGGACGGCGGCTTTGTGCCTTCGATGCGGGAATATTACCACCGCTACGGGCTGGACGCCGCCAAGCTTGCCCATGCAAAGCCCGAT
Source organism: Marivivens sp. (assembly GCA_023263105.1). Lineage (GTDB taxonomy): Bacteria > Pseudomonadota > Alphaproteobacteria > Rhodobacterales > Rhodobacteraceae > JALQXR01. The sequence continues at coordinate 6,841 of JALQXR010000073.1, forward strand.
GCGATCGTGATGCACCCCGGCCCGATGAACCGAGGGATCGAAATTGACGGCTCCATCGCCGATGACATCAACCGGTCGGTCATTCAGACTCAGGTAGAGATGGGCGTCGCCGTGCGGATGGCCGCGATGGATTTGCTGGCCCAGAACCTGCGCGCGCGCCGCAAGGAAAACCAGAGCGTGATGGCGTGACGCAAACAGACCATCACTAGGGAGGCGACGATGAGCGGACAGGACGGATGGGAACATATCCTTAACGACGGCGAAGAAATCCTTTGGCAGGGCAGACCGGATGCGGCTGTCGTCTGGTCCGATCTGTTCGGCCTTCAGTCAATTTTTGGCCTGTTCTTTGCGGGGTTTGCCGCATTCTGGATCAAGATGGCGTCCTTCATCGGATCGGGCATCGATGACGGCGGCATCGGGGACATCTTTCCGCTGTTCGGCATCCCGTTCCTGCTGGTCGGGCTTTACATGGTCATCGGGCATGTTTTCTTTGACGCCTATCAGCGCGGCCGGACCCATTATACGCTGACCAACCAGAACGCCTATATCGCGACCCAGATGTTTGGCCGCCGCAAGCTGGAAAACTATCCGCACAAGGCCGACACGACGGTCGAACTCGAAGACAACACCCCCGGCACGGTCTGGTTCGCGACAAAGCTTGTCCGGCACGTCCGGAACCGCAGCGATAACGGCAACCACATGAGCTCGCAGCGGGTCACCTATTCGGAAAAACCGATCGGATTCTGCAGAATCGAAGACGCACGCAAAGTCTATGGCATGCTTCGCAAGATCGTGGCCGACCTAAAACAATCCGCCTGAGGACAGGGCGCAGTCAGGACAATTCATGACCGAAACTCTTTTCACCAACGCCCGCCTGATCGATCCGGTCGCGCTTAGCGACGATACCGGCTGGCTTTTGGTGCGCAACGGCGTGATCGCAAGCTCTGGCAGCGGCACCCCGCCCAAAGCCGACGAGGTGATGGACTGCCACGGCAAATGCCTTGCACCCGGCATCGTCGATATCGGCGTGAAGGTCAGCGAACCCGGTGAGCGGCACAAAGAGAGCTTTCGGTCCGCCGGACGGGCGGCGGCGCTTGGCGGAGTGACGACGATCGTCACCCGTCCCGACACCGATCCCCCCATCGACACCCCCGAAGTGCTAGAGTTCGTCGCCCGCCGCGCTGCGGAATACAGCGCCGTGCGCGTGTTGCCGATGGCCGCCCTGACAAAGGGCCGCAACGGTCAGGAAATGACCGAAATCGGCTTTCTGATGGATGCGGGCGCCATCGCCTTTACCGACTGCGACCGCGTCGTCCGCGACACAAAGGTCTATGCCCGCGCACTGACCTACGCCCGTAGCCTGAAGGCTCTGGTCATCGGCCATGTGCAGGAGCCGATCCTGTCGGCAGGGGCCGTGGCGACCAAGGGCAAGTTCGCCTCGCTTCGGGGTTTGCCGGACGTCAGCCCCATGGCCGAACGGATGGGACTCGACCGCGATATCTCGATGCTGGAGATGACAGGCGCCCGCTACCACGCGGACCAGATCACCACGGCGCGCGCGCTGCCTGCGCTGGAACGGGCGAAACGCAACGGGCTGGACATCACCGCCGGCATCAGCATCCACCACCTGACGCTTAACGAATTCGACGTGGCGGATTACCGGACCTTCTTCAAGATGACGCCGCCGCTGCGGTCCGAGGATGACCGGCTGGCCGTGGTCGAGGCAGTGGAGTCCGGCCTGATCGACATCATCTGCTCGATGCACACACCGCAAGACGAAGAATCGAAACGGCTGCCCTTCGAAGAAGCCGCAAGCGGTGCGGTCGGGCTGGAGACCCTGTTGCCCGCCGCGTTGCGTCTCTACCACGAAGGCCAGATCAGCCTGCCGAAGCTGTTCCGCGCGCTGTCGCTCAACCCGTCCAAACGGCTGGGTCTGAAGTCCGGCAGGCTGCTGGAAGACGCGCCCGCCGATCTGGTGCTTTTCGATCCGGACGCGCCTTTCGTGCTTGACCGGATATCGTTGCAATCGAAATCCAAAAATACCCCCTTCGACGGAGCCCGTTTGCAGGGCAAGGTGTTGGGAACTTGGATCGCCGGAAAACCGGTTTACAGGAGCTGATGATGCCCGCACTTGCTACGGATATGTTCACCCTCATCCTTTTCGCTCTTGGCGGTTATCTGGTCGGCTCGATCCCCTTTGGGGTCCTTCTGGCGCGCGTCATGGGGCTGGGCGATCTGCGCAAGATCGGGTCGGGGAATATCGGCGCGACGAACGTGCTGCGCACCGGCAACAAGAAAGCCGCCGCCCTGACCCTGCTGTTGGACGGGGGCAAAGGGGCCGCGGCGGTCTATATCGCCGGTCTGCTCTGCGAAAACCGCGATGCGGTGCAAGTCGCCGCGCTGTTTGCGTTTTTGGGGCATTGCTTTCCGGTGTGGCTGGGGTTCCGAGGCGGCAAAGGCGTCGCGACCTTTCTTGGCATCGTGCTTGCCATCGCTTGGCCGGTCGGGCTTGCCGCCTGTGCGACTTGGCTCGTCGTTGCGGCTTTGATGCGGTATTCGTCGCTTGCGGCGCTGATGGCCGCCGGTCTTTCGCCGGTCTGGGCGCTGTTGCTGGGGCGCGGCGAAATCCTCTTGCTTTGTGTCGCCCTTGCCGTGCTGATTTACGTCCGTCACGCTGCCAACATCGGCCGGCTTCGGGCCGGAACCGAATCAAGAATAGGCCAGAAAAAATGATCCGCACCGCCGCGATCTTTGCGCTGCTTGGCTCTGCCGCCACCGCCGAGCAGTACTATCTGTCCGAAGCGCTAGAAATCGCCAAGGGCGCGCCCGCCGTCATAGAGGTCCTGACCAACGCGAACGCCGAATGTGTTGACGGAAACGCAGGCGAACTGGTGATCTTTGACGACCGCGCGATTGTGGCGACGGATCTGGATGGCGACCTTGGCAGGGACGATTCCGGTCAGATGGACGACTGGGTCGTGGACCTGAATTACGCGTCTTGTACGTTGGGCGCTCTTTGGGCCGGAAGCGGCGGCGCGCCGATCAGTTTCATCCGTGATGGCTCCGAGTCGGCGGCATGGACCGGCGGCAGTTGGGAACTGATCCGGTTCAACGAATATCTGCCCGTCGTCATCCTGATCGGACGCCACGGCGGCGCCTGCGACAGCTACGGTGCCGCACCCTGCGTACAGGCGGTCACCGTCAGCGACGAAGGGTTCCTGACCGTCCTGTTTCCCGAACAAAATGACCGCTAGGACCTAGTAGCTGTAGTCGGCGTAGATCCGC
>JALQXR010000074.1 GCA_023263105.1 Marivivens sp.
GAAGTCATCGGTCAGGCGGATGCCCGCGCCAACCTGAGGGTCTTTATCGAAAGCGCCCGCCGCAGGGGCGAGGCGATGGACCACACGCTGTTTCATGGTCCTCCCGGTCTGGGAAAGACCACGCTGGCCCAGATTGTTGCCCGCGAACTGGGGGTGAACTTTCGCATGACCTCTGGCCCTGTGCTGGCCAAGGCCGGTGATCTGGCCGCGATCCTGACCAACCTCGAAGCGCGCGACGTCCTGTTCATCGACGAAATCCACCGGCTCAACCCCGCCGTGGAAGAGGTGCTTTATCCCGCGCTCGAAGACTATGAATTGGACCTTGTGATCGGCGAAGGACCGGCGGCCCGCACGGTCCGTATCGAGCTTCAGCCCTTCACGCTGGTCGGCGCGACCACGCGGCTTGGTCTGTTGACGACGCCGTTGCGCGACCGGTTCGGCATCCCGACGCGGCTGGAGTTCTACAACGTCGACGAATTGAACGAAATCGTGACGCGCGGCGCCCGCCTGCTGGGTGCGCCTGCCGATCCCGAGGGTGCCTATGAAATTGCGCGACGGGCGCGGGGCACGCCGCGGATTGCGGGCCGGTTGCTGCGCAGGGTGGTGGATTTCGCCGTGGTCGAGGGCGATGGCAGGGTCACGCGGGCGATTGCCGACCGTGCCTTGACGCGGCTGGGTGTCGATGACCTTGGACTGGACAGCGCCGACCGGCGATACCTGCGGCTGATCGCCGAAAGCTACGGCGGCGGCCCTGTCGGGATCGAGACCCTCTCTGCCGCCCTGTCCGAAAGCCGCGACGCACTGGAAGAAGTGATCGAGCCCTATCTGTTGCAGCAAGGGCTGATCCAGCGGACGCCGCGCGGGCGGATGCTGGCGCATGCGGCTTGGCGGCACCTCGGGATCGACGCGCCCCGGGGGCCGGATCAGGCGGCGCTTTTCGACTAGGACGGCTGCGTTTGACAGTCGGGCGGCTGCGGAATACTTCACCCGCATGACCCAGATGACCGACCTGACACCCGAATTCGTCGACGCCATGTTCCGCCGCGCGGACGGCGGTTTCCGCTTTGCCCGTTGGGGCAGGCCCATCGTTCCGGTGGTGTTCGGGGTCGACGATGCGACGCTCAGCACGATGAAGGGCGCAATCGAGGCGGTCGTGACTCTGGCCGGTCACAAGATGGCAGAGACCGACGTCGAACTGGGCGTGAATCTGATGCTGTTTTTCTGCAGCGACTGGTCGGAACTGCCCGATGTGCCGAACCTTGACCGTTTGGTCCCCGATCTGGCCGAGTTGTCCGTCAGGCTGGCCGAGGCGGGCGCGACGCAATACCGGACCTTCCGCTATGACGACAGCGGCGCGATCAAAGCCTGCTTTACCTTTATCCGCGTGGCCGGCGATGTGGCCGAGATGGCAGCGGAAACGCTGGCCCTGTCGATCGCGGTTCAATCGGTTCTGGCCTGGGGCGACCGCGCTTTCGCCGATACCTCTCCGCTTGCTCTGGCCAAGGGGGTCGCCGTTTTGCGGCCCGAGATCGGGGCGATCATCGCGGCGTCCTATGATCCGGTTCTGCCCGCGATGGCCGATGATCCCAGCCACGCCCTGCGGCTGTTCGCGCGCGCCCAAGTCGGGGCGCAGGCCAACGGCTGATGCGGGCCTTTGTGGCCCTGCCGCTGCCGGATCCCCTGTCAGGAGAGATGGAGCGGCTCTCCGAGATGGTGGATTTCGGACGTCCCGTCGCCGCCGAGAACCTGCATCTCACGCTCGCTTTTCTGGATGACCAGCCGCAAGAGGCCTTGGCGGCGCTGCACGACGAGCTTTCGGCGCTGGCGCCCAGAGTTGCGGTCGATGGTCTGGACGTGTTCGGCGGGGTCAAGCCACGGGTTCTGTTTGCGTCGGTCGCGGCGGACGCGCGCTTGGCCGACCTGCAAAAGGCGGTGCGCCGCGCCGCCCGTGCTGCGGGGATCGTCCTGCCGCACGAAAGATACCGCCCCCATATCACACTCGCGCGGATCTCGCCGCGGGACCGGAACTCGGCAACGCCATTGGCGCGGTTCCTGACGCGTTTCGGCCCGACGCAGGTCGCGCCGGTGACCGCCCCGACCTTCGGGCTATATGCGTCTTACCTGCGCGCCGACGGTCCGGTCTACGAGCCGCTTGCCCTCTATCCGCTTGCTCCCTAGGGTCCTGCGCAAACCACCCGCGACAGCAACCCGACCCAGAGAAGCCGCAAGATGACCCATGTGTTCACGACCCGCGTCTATTACGAAGACACCGATCTGGCGGGCATCGTCTATTACGCCAACTACCTGCGGTTCATCGAACGCGCTCGGACGGAATGGGTGCGGACGCTGGGAGTGGATCAGGTCGCGCTGAAAGAGGCCGAAGGCATCGTTTTCGCCGTGCGGCGGGTCGAGGCCGACTATATCCAGCCTGCGAAATTCGATGACGAACTGACGATCGAGACAAACGTCGAAAGCATGACCGCCGCGCGGCTTGTGGTCCGCCAAGAGGTCAAACGCGCAGGAACCCTGTTGTTTTCGGCTCTGGTCACGCTCGTGGCGCTGGGGTCGACCGGCGCTCCGACGCGGTTGCCGGCGGTAATCCGCCGTCCCGTACACTGATATTTCCAAACACTACGGCAGTGTGAACGCGCATCTATTGGCAAGAATTGTGATTTTGCGGTAAACACGTGGCAATCAGGGCCGAAACTGGCCGCATCAGACGAGCAGGCAGATGGAAGTAGCAACCGACTACACGATGTGGGCGCTGTTCGCCCGCGCGACGATCCTTGTCAAACTGGTGATGATCCTGCTGGTCATCGCGTCGGTTTGGTGTTGGGCGGTGATCGTTGACAAGATCATCCAGTACCGCAAGGCGCGCGCCGAGGCAGACGCCTTTGACCGCGCGTTCTGGTCCGGAGAGCCGCTCGACGCGCTCTTTGACGAAATCGGCACCAAGCCCAAGGGCCAGAGCCAGCGCATCTTTGTGGCGGGCATGATGGAATGGCGTCGCAGCCACCGTCAGGACGGCGAGATGATCGCCAACGCCGCCGCCCGCATCGACCGCAGCATGGATGTCGCCATCGCCAAAGAGGCAGGCGACCTGAGCCGCGGCCTGCCGGTGCTGGCAACCGTCGGGTCGACCGCTCCGTTTGTCGGGCTGTTCGGCACCGTCTGGGGGATCATGAATTCCTTCATCGAAATCGCAGAGCAGCAGAACACCAACCTTGCCGTTGTGGCCCCGGGTATCTCTGAGGCGCTGCTGGCGACGGGGCTGGGCCTGCTGGCTGCGATCCCTGCGGTGATTTTCTACAACAAACTCAGCGCGGACTGCGACCGGATCGTCGCGGGTTACGAAGCCTTTGCCGACGAATTCGGGACCATCCTCAGCCGCCAGTTGGACAGCTGAGCCATGGCCGCGAACGTCATCAAGAAGCAAGGGAGCGGCAGCCGCAGGCGCCGCCATTCGCGCGCGCAACCGATGTCCGAAATCAACGTCACGCCCTTTGTGGACGTGATGTTGGTGCTTCTGATCATCTTCATGGTCGCCGCGCCGCTGATGACTGTCGGCGTGCCGGTGGAACTGCCCGAAACCTCGGCCAATGCGCTGCCGGTCGACGACGAAGAGCCGTTGACCGTGACGCTGACCGCCGAAGGGGTGATCATGATCCAGAACACCGAAACCGGCGCGGACGAACTGGTGGCAAAACTGCAGGCGATCGCCGCCGAGCGGCGCAGCGACCGGATCTATCTGCGCGCCGACGGTGCGAATAACTGGGACGCGGTGGCCAAGGTAATGGGCCTTTTGAACTCGGGCGGGTTTTCGAACATCGGCCTCGTGACCGACGTCGCGCGGCCGGGTAGCGGCGGATAAGGACAACCGGACCGGTGAGTGCGGGTACGCGAATTTCTGTCATTGGCCACTCGGCCCTTCTGACTTGGCTATTGCTGGGTTGGGGGCTGAGCAACGAGCCTTTGGATTTCCAGATCACCGAGGTGTCGGTGGTCTCGGGAGAGGAATTCGAAGCCATCGTTCGCGCCACGACGCCGAACCCTGCGACCGAAGCCACGCCCGCGCCCGAAGCACCGGCGATCGACCAGACGCCGCCCGCGCCCGAAGCGGTCGAGGCGCCACCCGTCACCGCGACGCCCGAAGCGGTCGAAACCCCGACCGCCGAGGCGCCGCCGCCCAGCCCGCCCGACATTCCCGCCGAACCGGCCGAGGTCGTCGACACCGCCCCGTCGCTGCCAGAGCTGTCGTCGCCCGCCGATCCGACGCTTCCGACCAGTTCGCGCCCGCAGCCGCGGCCCGCGCCACGGGTGGCCTCCACCCCCGCGCCGCCGCCGCCGCCCGACGCCCAGGTGGCCGATGTGCCGCAGGATGCCGTCAGCCCCGACGCCACCGAGCCCGCCGAGGTCGTGACCGAAGAACAGGATAGCGCCGCTCCGGAAGAGGCCGCTCCCGAGATTGTGACCGAGGCAGAACAGCCCGCCGCGGCGCCCACGACCTCGGTCCGGCCACGCACGCGTCCGGCGACCCCGCCCGCCCAGACCGCGGCGACCGAGCCGGACGAGGCTCCGGCCGAGGACGCGCCGCAAAGCGATGACGCCGCCGTGGATGCCGCCGTCGCCGCCGCGCTGGCCGCCGCGACGACTTCTGCCGCGCCGGCGACCGCTGCCGGTCCGCCGCTGACGGGGGCCGAGGAATCCGCCTTTATCCTTGCTGTAAAGGCCTGCTGGAACGTCGATCCGGGTGCCGAATGGTCGCGGGTGACTGTTGTGGTGGGCTTTGAACTGGGCCGCGACGGTCGGGTTGCGGGGGATGTGCGGATGGTCAATGCCTCGGGCGGTGACGACGCATCGGTCAATGCCGCCTTCCAAGCCGCGCGCCGCGCGGTCCTGCGCTGCGGTGCATCGGGCTTTAGCCTGCCTGCCGACAAATACGATAGCTGGAGAGAGGTCGAGCTGACCTTTGATCCCGAAAGCATGAGGCTCCGCTAGGGGCGCAACCGAATTGGCGCTATGTTATTGAATAGCAGCGCCCAAGCTAACAAAGGACGGACGTCCGGATGACGAGGATGACGATGATCAAAAAGCTACTGGCCGTGGTCTTGGCGCTGATGGTGTCGGGGCCGGTGATGGCCCAGAACGGTCCGCTTCGGCTGACGATCACCGATGGTGTGATCGAGCCTTTGCCCTTTGCGCTGCCCAGCTTCCAGCCTGAACTGGCCGGTTCCGAGCAAGTCGCCGCCGACATCAGCCGCGTCGTGGCAGAGGACCTGATCGGGACGGGGCTGTTCCGGCAGATCCCGCCCTCGGCCTTCATCAGCCAGCATTCGGTCTTTGGCCAGCCGGTGGCCTTTGCGGATTGGCGGGCGGTCAACGCTCAGGCGCTGATCACGGGTGCGGTGACGGTGTCGGGCAGCCAGTTGGTGGTCAAGTTCCGCCTTTATGACATTTTCACAGGGGTCGAGATGGGCGACGGCCTGCAGCTGGTCGGTTCGACCGACGGCTGGCGCCGCATGGCGCATAAGGTCGCCGACACCATCTATTCGCGGATCACGGGCGAGGGCGGGTATTTCGACAGCCGCGTGGTCTTCGTGTCGGAAACCGGCCCCAAGGACAACCGCGTCAAGCGGCTGGCCATCATGGATTACGACGGCGCGAACCTGCAGTTCCTGACCGAAGGCAATTCGCTTGTGCTGGCGCCTCGGTTCTCGCCGCTGGGTGACCGCGTGCTGTATACCTCCTTTGAAAGCGGCGTGCCGCGCATCAACCTGCTGGATGTCGCGACCGTCGGACGTCGCCAGATCGAAACCCAAGCCGGAGAAATGGCGTTCAGCCCGCGCTTTAGCCGCGACGGCCAGCGGGTGATCTACAGTCTGGCCACCGGCGCGAATACCGACATCTGGATGACGGATCTGGGGACCAACGTCCACACCCGCCTGACCAACGCCCCGTCGATCGAAACCGCCCCCAGCCTGTCCCCTGACGGCAGCCAGATCGTGTTCGAAAGCGACCGCTCGGGCACGCCGCAGCTGTATATCATGTCGGCTTCGGGCGGCGAACCGCGCCGCATTTCCTTTGGCGAAGGCCGCTACGGCACGCCGGTCTGGTCGCCGCGCGGGGATCTTGTGGCCTTTACCAAACAGAACGCCGGACGGTTCCATATCGGCGTCATGCGCACCGACGGCAGCGAAGAGCGGCTCTTGACCGCTTCCTTCCTCGACGAGGCTCCGACCTGGGCGCCGAACGGCCGCGTGATCATGTTCTTCCGCGAAACGCAGGGTGCCGATGGTGCGCCGTCGCTCTATTCGGTGGACATCTCGGGGCGGAACCTGCGGCAGGTGATTACGCCCACCTTTGCGTCGGACCCGTCATGGGGTCCGCTGCAGCCCTAAGCCCTTCGGTCGCTGCATTCCCAACACGCGGCGACCGTGTTATCGTAAAGACCATCGAGCCAATAGAATAAGACAGGATCATTCATGCACACGCTCACAAAAGCCGCTCTTCTGCTGCTGGCGCTCTCGACCGCGGCCTGTACACGCCCCGACCGCTTTGGCGGCGCAGGCGCGGACGGCACCGGCATGGGCGGCGCGAACGGCATCAACTCTTCGTCGCTGGACGCCTCTGACCCGACGAGCCCCGCCTATTTCGCCCAGACCATCGGTGATCGCGTGCTGTTTGCCGTGGATCAGTCGAACCTGAGCCCCGAGGCGATGGCGACGCTGAGCGGTCAGGCCCAGTGGATGCTGAACAACCCGCAGTATCTGGCCGTGATCGAAGGCCACGCCGACGAACAGGGCACCCGCGACTACAACCTCGCGCTGGGTGCGCGCCGCGCCAACGCGGTCCGCGAATACCTGATCAGTCAGGGCGTGCCGTCGAACCGGCTCCAGACCGTGTCCTACGGCAAGGAACGGCCGCTGGCGATTTGCTCGGACGAAACCTGCTATTCGCAAAACCGCCGCGCCGTGACGGTCGTGTCGGTCGGACAGCTGGGTTAACCGGAAACAAGGAGGCAGCCGATGCGCAAATTTCTCCTCGCGGGGATCGTGGCGATGGTGCTGCCTCTGGTTCCCGCCGCCGCCCAGACCCGCGCTGAAACGCTGGCCGATATCCGCCAGCAGCTTAGCTCGCTCTATGTCGACATCCAGTCGCTGCGGAGCGAACTGACGACCTCTGGCGGTCTGACCAGCGGGATCGCCGGAAGCACGCCGTTGGACCGGATGAACACGATCGAGGCAGAGCTTCAGCGCCTGACCCTGAAAACCGAAGAACTTGAATTCCGCATCAACCGGATCACGGTGGACGGCACCAACCGGATCGGCGATCTGGAGTTCCGGCTGTGCGAACTTGAGGAAGGCTGCGATATCTCGCTGCTTGGGGACACGCCCAGCCTTGGCGGGATCGACAATTCTGCCGTGGTGCCGGTGCCCGCACCGCCGCCCGCGACGGGCGGGCCCAGCCTTGCGGTTGGCGAACAGGCCGACTTCGACCGCGCTTCTGCCGCGTTCAACGCAGGCGAATTCCGCGCAGCCGCCGACCAGTTCGGGACCTTTGTCCAGACCTATCCGGGTGGCCCGCTGACCGCGCGCGCCTCTTTCATGCGGGGCGAAGCGTTGGAGTCGCTTGGCGATATCCCGAACGCGGCCCGCGCCTACCTAGAGAGCTTTTCCAACGATCAGACGGGACCGGTGGCGCCGGATGCCTTGTTCAAGCTGGGGATGGCGCTTGCGCTGCTTGGCCAGAATCAGGACGCCTGCATTACTCTGTCCGAGGTCGGCATCCGGTTCCCCGGAAACGAGGCCGAAGCCGACGCACGGTCCGCCATGCAGAGCCTTGCCTGTCAATGATGTCGCCTGACGAGGCGATTGCGGGCAATATGGACTTCCTGATCGACGCCGGCCTTGGGAACAGGGTCGGCGTCGGCGTTTCCGGCGGTAGCGATTCACTGGCGGCGCTGGTGCTGGTGGCCGATTGGGCGCGGGCAAAGGGCTGGACCGTCCACGCCGCGACCGTCGATCACGGATTGCGCCCCGAAGCGCGGGCCGAGGCCGAATCCGTCGCCGCCTTTTGTGCGCAACGCGGCATCGACCACGATATCCTTGTTTGGGGGGAATGGGACGGCACCGGCAATCTGCAAGCCGCCGCCCGCGACGCACGGAAGGCGTTGCTTGGACAATGGGCGGGCCGATTGGGGCTGGCCCGCGTCGTCTTGGGCCACACGGCGGACGATCAGGCCGAGACCTTTCTGATGCGGCTGGCGCGCGGGTCGGGGGTGGACGGGCTGGCCTGTATGGCCGTCGATGACCCTCCGCTTTTCCTGCGCCCCTTGTTAGAGATCCGGCGGGACGAGCTACGGGCCCTGCTTGACGCCCGAGGCATCGTCTGGGTCGATGATCCGACAAACGACGATCCCGCCTTCGACCGCGTGAAAGCGCGGCAGATGATGGCGCATCTGTCCGAACTGGGGCTGACCACTGACCGGCTGGTCCGGACCGCCGCGCATATGGCCCGAGCTCGGGTCAGTCTTGATGCGGCGGCGACGGAGTTCGCGGCCCGACACATTGCCGAGGACAACGGGGACCTGATCATCGACGCCGAAGGGCTGCAGGCGGGCAGGGGCGACACGGCCACGCGGGTCTTTGCCAGCGCGCTGAATTGGATCGGGGGCCACGGCTACCGCCCGCGCTACGCCGCGCTGGTCGCGGCAATGGAGGCGGTGCGCGGCGGCGCAAGCCGGACTTTGGGCGGCGTTCTGGTGACAGCCCACAGCGGCGGCGCACGCTTGTCCCGTGAACTATCCGCCGTGCAGGGCCCCGTTTCGGCCGCGCCGGATGCATCGGAAATCCTGTGGGACGGTCGCTGGCGGATCGTGCCGCCGCAGCCCGCAGATCAGAACCCGCGCCCACACTCTGGCCCACACTCTGGCCCGAGCTCCGGTTTGGCCTCTGGCCCGCGGACTGGCTTCTCGGTCCGCGCCTTGGGCGACGATATCGCACTGTGCAAGGACTGGCGCGCCGCTGGACGCCCGCGCGCCTCTGTCATGGCCTCGCCCGCGGTCTATGTCGACGACGTTCTGGTCGCCGCGCCGCTGGCTGGAAAACCATCCGGCTGGACCGCGCGGATTGTCGCGGATTTCACGACTTTCCTGTTGTCGCATTGAACATGTGAAATTGATCTATATTTTAGTGTAGCAGCCGGTCCTCGCTCCCGTAGACGGAGAGTCGACGGACCCGGACATTCTAAGCTGAGGAGTCCCCTGTGGGAAACGCGCGTAATATCGTCTTTTGGGTTGTTCTGTTTCTGCTGGTACTGGCCCTGTTCAACGTATTCAGCGGTGGTTCGGGCACCCTCCAGAGCCAGACACGCAGTTATTCGGAATTCGTTTCGGCGGTGCAGAACGGCACCGTGTCCAGCGTGACGCTGGATGGCGAACGCATCCTGTACCGTGCCTCTGACGGCAAGGACTATATCGCGGTCATGCCTCAGGACGCCGAGGTCACCAACCTGTTGATCGACGCCAACATTCCGGTGAAGGCCGAAAGCCAGGAAACCGGCGCCTTCCAGAGCTTTATCATCGGGCTCTTGCCGTTCCTTCTGCTGATCGGCGTCTGGATCTACTTTATGAACCGGATGCAGGGCGGCGGCAAAGGCGGGGCGATGGGCTTTGGTAAGAGCCGCGCAAAGCTTTTGACCGAACGCCACGGGCGCGTCACCTTCGACGATGTCGCCGGCATCGACGAGGCAAAGGAAGAACTGGAAGAAATCGTCGAATTCCTGCGTAACCCGCAGAAATTCAGCCGTCTTGGCGGCAAGATCCCCAAAGGCGCGCTGCTGGTTGGCCCTCCGGGCACCGGTAAGACGCTGCTGGCCCGTGCCATTGCTGGCGAAGCGGGTGTGCCGTTCTTCACCATCTCGGGGTCTGACTTTGTCGAAATGTTCGTCGGCGTCGGCGCAAGCCGTGTGCGCGACATGTTCGAACAGGCCAAGAAAAAC
>JALQXR010000075.1:0-2328 GCA_023263105.1 Marivivens sp.
GGGGTCCTTTGAATGCAAAACCGCCGCACGGAGAAAAGTCCCCGAACGGCGGTTCAAGTTCTGTTGGCCGCGGCAGGACCGCGGCAGAAGACGTGCCGGACGCGAGGTCCGGACTAGCCGGTAATCAGGCTCAGAGGTCGTTCGCCAAAGCGCCGCCCGCGGCACCCAGCGCAGCGCCGGTGACGCACTGGCCGTTGGCGATGATTTCGCCCGCGACGCAGCCCAGTGCCGCGCCCATGGCCGCGTTCTGGAGGTCCGGAGTGGCAAGGCAGCCCGACAGGCCGGTTGCGCCAAGAACGGCAAGAACAAGTGTGAATTTACGCATGATGAAATCCCCTTCGTTGCGCGGAACTCAGACACAGAGTTCACCCAAGCAGGAAAATTAACAACAAAATTCTGCTGCACCACACACGGTTGTGCGGATTCGGGCCGAAATGCCGCCCCGCTTGCGCGGCTATGACGTGCAGCCTGTTGCATCAATCCCAGTCGTCCTCGTCAAAATCGGGGGCCACGGCCTCTGGCTCGAAAATCTGCGGAAAGCTCACGCGGGCTTTGGCCACGTCGATCCGCAGCATCGCTTCGTAATCCTCGGGGTCATAGGGGTCCTCGGCCCAGACGACTTCGCGTCCGATCAGCCAGCTCAGGCGGCCCGCATCAAGGTTGCCGCGTTCGAACGGCTCGTCGCCGAAATGTTCCCACAGCGCCCACATGAACAGCTCGTCCGCCTTGCGGTCGATGGCCTTGCGGTCGCGGTAACGTTCGCGCATCACGATTTTTGTCGGGCCCTTCTTGTGGACCGCGCGACGGATGGTGAACTGGTAATCGGAGCCCGGCATACGGCCGGGGAATCCACGGTGTTTCAGCATTAGAACTGCTCCACGATGCAGGACCCGTCCTCGAGCCGGAAGGGTTCGAAGAACTGGGTGACGTTGGGGTTTGCCTGCCCGAAGTCCGCCGCCGCATCCGCCATAGAGATCACGATCGCCGACACCTCGAGCCCGACCACATCAAGGGTCGGAATGGCCACGTTTTCACAAAGCCAAGGGAAGTCCGCAACCACATCTTCGTAGGTCAGGTCACCTTCGTCCTGTCCGATCGCGGGGGCGATGAACCGGAACCGCACGGTGGCGCTGTCTTCTTCCACGATCACGTCCTGAAACGACACCGACTGACCCGACGGCACGACGACCTGCGCGGCCTGCGCCACGGCCAGCTGGACCGAAGCGGTCAGCGCCGAAGCAATCAGGGCAAACGTCAGGGCCAAAGAGCGCGGGGTCATCGTCGTCTCCTGTTCGGGGGGCGCAGGCGGCGCAAACCGCCCGCTGTCAGGTCAAAGCGGGATATTGTCGTGCTTTTTCCACGGGTTCTTCAGCTCTTTGCCACGCAGCGACGCAAAGGCGCGGCACACACGGCGGCGGGTCGAATGGGGCATGATCACTTCATCGATAAAGCCCTTTTCAGCCGCGACAAAGGGGTTGGCGAACCGGTCTTCATAGTCCTTTGTGCGCGCCGCGATCTTGTCCTTGTCGCCCAGTTCCGAGCGATAGAGGATTTCGACCGCGCCCTTGGCACCCATCACCGCGATCTCGGCCGTGGGCCACGCATAGTTGAAATCGCCGCGCAGGTGCTTTGACGCCATAACGTCATAGGCGCCGCCATAGGCCTTGCGGGTGATCACGGTGACTTTGGGGACGGTCGCTTCGCCATAGGCAAACAACAGCTTTGCGCCGTGTTTGATCACTCCGCCGTATTCCTGCGACGTCCCCGGCAGAAAGCCCGGCACGTCGACCAGCGTCAGGATCGGAATTTCAAAGGCGTCGCAGAACCGGACAAAGCGGGCGGCTTTACGGCTCGAGTCGATGTCCAGACAGCCCGCCAGAACCATCGGCTGGTTGGCCACGACGCCCACGGTCCGGCCCTCCATTCGGACAAAACCGGTGATGATGTTCTTCGCGTAATCGGCCTGAATTTCGTAGAAATCGCCCTCGTCAGCGAGCTTCACGATCAGCTCTTTCATGTCGTAGGGCGTGTTCGGGTTGTCGGGGATCAGCGTGTCGAGGCTGTCCTCTACCCGCGCCACGTCGTCAAAGAACGGGCGGACCGGAGGCTTTTGACGGTTGTTCAGCGGGAGGAAATCGACCAGACGCCGGATTTCGGCCAGCGCCTCGACATCGTTTTCAAAGGCGCCATCCGCGACCGACGATTTTCTGGTGTGGGTGGACGCGCCGCCCAGTTCCTCGGCGGTGACGACTTCGTTGGTCACGGTCTTAACCACGTCGGGACCGGTGACGAACATATAAGAGGTGTCTTTGACCATGAAGATAAAGT
>JALQXR010000075.1:2338-9937 GCA_023263105.1 Marivivens sp.
GAATAGACCGCGCCACCGGCACAGGGGCCCATGATCACGCTGATCTGCGGCACCACGCCCGAGGCCATGATGTTGCGCTGGAACACCTCGGCATAACCCGCAAGCGACGCCACGCCTTCCTGAATTCGCGCCCCGCCGGAATCGTTGATCCCGATCACCGGCGCGCCGTTCTGCATGGCCATATCCATGATCTTGCAGATCTTTTGCGCGTGGGTTTCGGACAGCGACCCGCCGAAGACCGTGAAATCCTGCGAAAAGACATAGACCATCCGGCCGTTGATCGTGCCCCAGCCCGTCACGACCCCGTCGCCCGAAGGTCGCTGGTCCTGCATGCCGAAATCGGTGCAGCGGTGCGCCACGAACATGTCGAATTCTTCAAAGGACCCTTCGTCCAGAAGGACTTCGATCCGTTCACGGGCGGTCAGCTTGCCCTTTGAATGCTGCGCCGCGATCCGTTTTTCGCCGCCGCCCTGACGGGCAGCATCGCGCCGTTCTTCGAGCTGTTGCAGGATGTCCTTCATGGCCCTCTCCTTCTCTTGTCGCGGTGCAGCATAGGGGGCCTCGGGTCACCTCAAAAGAGTATTTCCGTAAATTTGCAAACAGAACCATTTGCAGTTTTCCAATTCTGCAAACCATGCAAAGTCCTTTTGCCGGACTGTCAGGCCGCGTATCTGTCGACCAGCGCGCGCGGCGCAGCAACCCAGAGGATTGTTCCATGTCGCTTCCGGTTCCGGTCATCACGATCGGTCTTTTGCTTTTATCCAATATTTTCATGACCTTCGCGTGGTACGGCCACCTAAAGTTCAAGACCTCGCCGATCCTGATCGTGATCTTCGCAAGCTGGGGCATCGCGCTGTTCGAATACCTGCTGCAGGTGCCCGCGAACCGGATCGGGCACGGATATTTCTCCGCAGCCCAACTGAAAACCATCCAAGAAGTCATCACACTTGGCGTTTTCGTGGTCTTTTCGACGCTCTACCTGCAAGAACCCATCCGGTGGAATCATCTGGTGGGCTTCGCCTTTATCGCCTTGGGGGCGTGGTTCATCTTTGCGACATGGGGAAAAGCGGCCTAGGCGACGTATGGCGCTGGACAGTTCGGTCCGGACCAGCATAGTCGCCAAATGACCCCGAAACACACCCGGACGCCCGCGACAGCAAAGTCGCCCCCCTCGACGTTGACCCTGACACTTCTTGTGGGGATCGGAGCGTTGAACATGTCGATCTTTCTGCCGTCGCTGAACGACATGGCAGTCTATTTCGACGCGGACTATGTGCTGATGCAGTTGGCGGTGTCGGGATATCTGGCCGCGACGGCGGTCTTGCAGATAATCGTTGGTCCATTGTCCGACCGTTTCGGGCGCCGTCCCGTCGCTTTGATTGCCTTGGCCCTGTTCATTCTGGCAACGCTCGGAACGCTAGTCGCCCCGACAGCCGAATGGTTCCTGTTCTGCCGGATCTGTCAGGCCACGGTCGCGGCAGGGATGGCCCTAAGCCGCGCGATCGTGCGCGATCTATACGAGCCGGAACAGGCGGCGGCGCTGATCGCATTTGTGACCATGGGCATGTCGCTGGTGCCGATGTTCGGCCCTGCCATCGGCGGAACCCTGGCGCAGTTCTTTGGCTGGAAATCCAGCTTTGTCTTGCTGGCGGCCTCTGGTGCGCTGGTGTTTTGGCTGGTGTTCCGCGACCTGGGCGAAACCGTGCGGAGCCAGGGCATGTTGTTTCGCCAACAGGTCCGCACCTACCCAGAGCTGCTGTCGTCGCCACGTTTCTGGGGCTACTCGGCGGCGGCGGCCTGCTGTTCGGGCGGCTTTTTTGCCCTGCTTGGCGGCAGCTCTTTCGTGGCGGACACGGTGTTCGGCCTATCCCCGTTCTGGGCGGGTGTCGGGCTGGGCAGCCCCGCGATCGGATACGCCTTGGGCAACGGGATTTCGGCGCGCTACTCGGTGCGCATCGGATTGGATCGAATGGTCTTGTGGGGGGCCGCGATTTCGACCGCTGGGCTGGGTGTTTCGCTGGGGCTGAGCCTGTTGGGCCTGTCCCATCCGGTGCTTTTCTTCGGCTTTTGCACTTTTCTGGGCGTGGGCAACGGCATGGTCCTTCCTAACGCAACCACCGGCGCCATTTCGGTCCGCCCCCATCTGGCGGGCACGGCAAGCGGGCTGTCGGGGGCGTTCATGGTGGCAGGCGGAGCCGCTCTGTCAAGCCTTGCCGGCGCGATGTTGAACGTCACAAGCGGAGCGCTTCCCCTTCAGGCGCTTATGTTCGCCAGTTGCGCGGGATCGATCGTGGCAATCCTTTATGTCATGAAGCGGGCCCGCGAAAAGGGCATCTGACGCTTGTCGAGCAGGGTTTGCAAAGTGTAGTTTGCAGGCACGTGTTTCGCAAAGGTGTCCCATGGCCGTCCAAAAGCTTTATGCCGGTGCAAAGCTGCGCGAACTGCGCGGCAGACTCGGTCTGACCCAAAAGGGATTCGCCGAAAAACTGGGGGTATCGCTGCCCTATCTGAACCAGATGGAGAACAATAACCGCCCCGTCAGCACCGCGGTCGTTCTGAATCTGGCCCAAGAGTTCGGCTACGACGTCACAGAGCTTCAGTCCGGCGACGAAGCACGGCTTGTGTCCGACATGAGAGAGGCCCTGGCCGATCCGGTGTTCTCTGGGACGTCACCGTCACTTGCAGATTTACGACTTTTGGCGTCAAACACCCCCAGCTTCGCACGGGCGTTTCTGGATCTGCATACGGCCTATCGCCAAAGCCATGAACGCCTTGCATCATTGGACGAAGCGCTGGGGCGGGAAGAGTCGAAGCTGCAGCCTTCGCCATGGGAGGAGGTTCGCGATTTCTTTCACTATTGCGACAATTACTTGGACGCAGTCGATCGCGCGGCAGAGTCCTTTGCAAATCGTGCGCCTGCCGGAACCTCGATCCACGACGCCGCGATCTCGGCGCTTGCGGCGCGGCAGGTTACCGTGAATTTGACCGACTCTGACGTGATGCGCAGCTACGATCCCCATAACCGGCGGCTGGACCTGTCGCGCCGGTCAACCGCGTCGACGCGCACCTTCCAATTGCTGATCCAGCTTGCGCTCTTGACGCAGGACAAGCTGTTGGAAGCCACGCTGGACCTTGCGCGGTTTCACTCGGACGCGGCGCGCGGAATTGCAAAGATCGGGCTTGCAAACTACTTTGCAGGTGCCGCGATGATGCCCTATGCGCGGTTCCTTTCGGCGGCTCAGGAAACCCGCCACGATCTGGAACGGCTGGCCGACCGGTTCGGCGCCTCGATGGAGCAGGTCGCCCACCGGCTTTCAACCATGCAGCGCCCCGGCGCCAAGGGTATCCCGTTCTTTTTCGTCCGCGTCGATCCGGCGGGCACCATCACCAAACGCCACTCGGCCACGACCCTGCAATTCGCGCGGTTCGGGGGGGCCTGTCCATTGTGGAACGTGCATCGCGCATTCGAAACACCGGGCCGGTTCCTGCGCCAGTTGGCCGAAACGCCGGACGGTGTGCGGTATTTCTGCCTTGCGCGGGACGTGACCAAATCGGGTGGCGCTTTCGACGCGCCGATCCGGCGCTATGCCATCGGGCTGGGGTGCGAAGTCCGACATGCAAAGGCGCTAGTCTACGCCGACCATATGGAGATCGACGCGCCAGAAGCCTTTGAACCTATTGGGATTTCCTGCCGCATCTGTGAACGGAAAACCTGTCACCAGCGGGCGGTTCCGCCGCTGGAACGGCGGTTGCGGGTGGACCCCGACCATCGCGGGATCCTCCCCTATCAGGTGGACTGACCCGACCTAGGAGGCGGCCAGCAAGCGGGCGATTTCGTCCTTCAGCGCCATGCGCTGTTTGCGCAGGTCCGCCATATGCAGGTCGTCCGTCGGCTCTACGTCGGACTCGGCGCGGTGCACGGCACGGTTCAGGTCGTGATACTTTTGGGCCAGCGCAGCGAAATGCGCATTTTCAGCCTTGAGTTCGTGGATACGGGCGTCCTGACCCGGAAAATCCTCGGAGAGTTCGTGAGGGGTGTGCGACATCGGTGACTCCTATTGTTCGTCCCGACTGATCCTAGGTGCGCGCGCCCTCCTGCTCATTGACCCTGATCAAATCAGCGCTGTTTTGTTTGCCATTCCGGATGCATCCAAGGCGATTTGTTCGACGGCGCCAGCATGCCGTTTCCAAGGATGTGGTCAGCGGCCTTTTCGCCGGTCATGATCGACGGGGCGTTAAGGTTACCGTTCGTGATCCGTGGAAAGATCGAACTGTCCGCGACCCGCAGCCCGTCGACGCCGATCACGCGACATTCCGGATCGACGACGGACATCGGATCGTCCTTTGCCCCCATCTTGCAGGTGCCGCAGGGATGATAGGCGCTTTCGGCGTGTTCGCGGATAAAGGCGTCCAGCTGGTCGTCGGACTGCACTTTTGCGCCCGGTTGGATTTCGTGCCCTCGGAACTGGGCAAAGGCCTCTTGTCCGAAGATTTCGCGGGTCAGGCGGATGCAGGTGCGAAAGTCGGTCCAGTCGTCGTCGTCGGACATATAGTTGAAGAATATGCGCGGCGGTTCGTTCGGATCGGCGGACCGCAGGGTGACCTCGCCGCGTGATTTCGACCGCATGGGGCCGACATGGGCCTGAAAGCCGTGCCCTTCGGCCGCAACCTTGCCGTCATAGCGCACGGCGATGGGCAGAAAGTGGAACTGGATGTCGGGATAGTCGATGCCGGCCCGACTGCGGATGAACCCCGCGCTTTCAAACTGGTTGGACGCGCCCAGTCCGGTGCGGGTGAAAAGCCACTGCGCCCCGATCACCGCCTTGCCGAAAAGATTCCAATATTTATATAGGCTTACAGGTTTCGTCGCGGCCTGCTGAATATATAGCTCCAAATGGTCCTGCAGGTTTTGACCAACGCCTTTGCGGTCGGCGACAACCGTGATCCCGTGGGATTTCAGGTGATCCGCCGGTCCGATTCCGGACAGCATCAAAAGCTTTGGCGAATTCAACGACGACGCGGCAAGGATCACTTCGCGATCCGCGGCGATGACCTCTTCCTTGCCGTTGCGGACGACCCTTACACCGGTGGCGCGGCCATCGGTGATTTCGACCTTTTGGGCAAGGGCGCGGATCAGGGTGCAGTTTCCGGTCTTAAGCGCGGGGCGCAGATAGGCGTTGGCGGCGGACCAGCGACGCCCGCGCCAAATGGTCGAGTCAAAGGGGCCAAAGCCTTCTTGCTGTTCGCCGTTATAGTCTCCGGTGACCGGATAGCCTGCCTGACGGCCCGCCTCGACAAAGGCGCGGGTCAAGGGGTTGCGTCGGGGGCCGCGGGTGATGTGGAGCGGGCCGTCGGTGCCCCGCCAGTCGGGGTCTCCTCCGTGGCCGCCATCGTGCCAATGTTCCATCCGTTGGAAATAGGGGATGACGTCGGCATAGGACCACCCCGCCGCGCCGCTTTCGGCCCAGTGATCGAAATCGCGGGCGTGTCCCCGCACATAGATCATGCCGTTGATCGAGGACGATCCGCCGATCACTTTGCCGCGCGGAGTCACCAGACGGCGGCCACCCAGATGGGGCTCTGGCTCGGTGCTATAGCCCCAGTCGTACACCGACATGTTCATCGGATAGGACAAGGCCGCAGGCATCTGGATCAGCGGTCCGCCGTCCCAGCCGCCATGTTCGATGATGGTTACCTTTTTGCCCGCCAAGGCCAGCCGGTAGGCCATCGCACATCCGGCGCTGCCTGCGCCGACGATCACGAATTCCGCGTTCATAGTTCGTCTTTCTTCGTCATTTCGGGCCGTCCCATCACTCGCCGCGGGGGAAACGTTGCCCTTCTTCCAGCACGTTCAGGTCCATGTGGTTGCGCATGTAGCGCTCTGAGGCCTTTTGCAGCGGCTGGTGGTCCCAAGGGTAATAGCTGCCGTTCCTAAGGGCTTCGTAGACAACCCAGCGGGCGGCCTGACTTGCCCTGACTTCGGAATCGAACTTGTCCAAATTCCATTTCTCATCGGCAATTCTGCGTAGTCTTGCGGCGACTTCTTGCATTTTCTCAACATTCGCCAGATTTCTCAGTTCCTGAGGGTCGGCGTCGAGGTCGAACAGCTGGTCGGGGTCCAGCGCGCATTTGACGTATTTCCACTTGCCAGATCTTAGCGCGACAAGAGGCGCTTCGGACCCTTCGGCGGCGTATTCCATCGCAACCGGCGAGGTTCTTTGGCCGCCAGAGGCCAGCCCGATCAGGCTTTCCCCGTCAAGCCAATCCGCGATTTCGTCCAACGGCACTCCGGCAAGGTCGCAAAGCGTCGGCGTCACGTCGATGGTCGAGACGGGATCGGTTACCAGCCGAGGCGTCAATCCGGCGCCAGCGATCATCAGCGGGACGCGGGCCGAACCTTCGAAGAAGGACATCTTGAACCACATCCCCCTTTCGCCCAGCATGTCGCCGTGGTCCGAAACAAAGACAACGACTGCCTCTTGGCGCGTGTCTTCGAGGATTTGCAAAAGCTCTCCGATCTTGTCGTCCAGATAGCTGATGTTGGCGAAATAGGCGCGGCGGGACCGGCGCACATCTTCGTCCGAGATATCGAATTTGGCGTAGTCGCAGGCGTCCATCAGGCGGCGCGAATGTTGGTCCTGCGCCGAATAGGGGATCGGCGGCACCGTCGGCTCTAGTTGGGCGCAATCCTTGTACAGGTCCCAATACTTCTTGCGCGCGACATAGGGGTCGTGGGGATGGGTGAAACTGACCGTCAGACACCACGGGCGGTCGTCGTGACCGCGCGCAAGGTCATAAAGCTTGCGGCCCGCGTTATAGGCGACCTCGTCATCATATTCGAGCTGGTTGGTGATCTCGGCCACGCCTGCTCCGGTCACAGAGCCCATGTTGTGATACCACCAGTCGATCCGCTCGCCCGGCTTGCGATAGTCGGGCGTCCAGCCGAAATCAGCGGGGTAGATGTCGGTTGTCAGGCGCTCTTCGAACCCGTGCAGCTGGTCGGGGCCGACAAAGTGCATCTTGCCTGACAGGCAGGTCTGATAGCCCGCGCGGCGCAGGTGGTGGGCGAAAGTCGGCACGGCCGAGGGGAATTCGGCGGCATTATCATAGACGCCGGTCCGGCTGGGCAGTTGGCCCGACATGAAGGCGGCCCGACCCGGCGCGCAAAGCGGCGAGCCGGTATAGCTGTTGGCAAATCGGACCGACCGTTTCGCCAGCGCCTTGAGGTTGGGGGCGTGCAGGAAATCGGCGGGACCATCGGGAAAGAAGGTCCCGTTCAACTGGTCGACCATGACGATCAGGATGTTCGGTCGGCTCATGCGGTCTCTCCCAGTTCGAGCTTAAGTACGGCCAGAACCGAGGTCACCGCCGCCTCGCCGGAGGGTTGGCGCAGTCCCAGAACTTGGCGCAGGTAGATGCCGTCGATCAAACCAGCGAGTCGTTCGGCAACGGGCTCGGCGCGGTTCCCGATCAGCGGGCGCAGGTCGTGGCACAGGTTGGAATGCAGGCGGCGCTGGTAGATGGCCAGCAGCCGGCGTGCTTCGGTGTTGGTCTGGGCAAGCACATAGAAATTCAGCCACGCCGCGATGACTTCGCGCC
>JALQXR010000076.1 GCA_023263105.1 Marivivens sp.
AGTGCTGGAACACCATCCCGATGCCGGCTGCAATCGCCGCTTGGCTGTCGGGGATCTGGACCTGTTTGCCGTTGATAAAAATCTGGCCTTCGTCGGCTTTGTAAAAGCCGTAAAGGATCGACATCAGGGTTGATTTGCCGGCGCCGTTTTCCCCGATGATCCCGTGGATCGTTCCGGGCATGACGCGGATCGAAATGTCCTTGTTGGCCTGAACCGGACCAAAGGCCTTCGAGATGCCTTTGAGTTCGATGGCGGGGGCGGTGCTTGTCATGAGTGACCCCTGTAATGTCCGCTGTCACGGGTAGTGAAAGGCCGCGCCGAATAAACTCCGGCGCGGCCCAAAATCATGCGTCAGGCGCCTATCAGAACGACAGGGCCGGGCAAGATTCGTCCGACATGTAGTCGTGGACAACCAGCGCGCCCGAGGAGATCTCGGCTGCGGCTGCATCGACGGATGCTGCCATTTCAGCCGAAACGAGCGATGCGTTGTTTTCGTCCATCGCGTAGCCGACGCCACCGTTGGCGACGCCCATCACGTTGAAGCCGGTCTCAAGATCGGCGCCAGCGGTGAAGGCTTCGTAAACTGCGTTGTCGACGCGCTTCAGCATCGAGGTCAGAACCTGGCCCGGGTGCAGGTAGTTCTGGTTCGCGTCCACGCCGATCGACAGGATGTCCTGATCGGCTGCGGTCTGCAGAACGCCCACGCCGGTGCCGCCAGCGGCTGCGTAGACGACGTCAGCGCCTTGGCTGATCTGGGCAAGCGTCAGTTCCGAACCCTTGACCGGATCGTTCCATGCGGCAGGGGTGGTGCCGGTCATGTTGGCGATGATGGTCGCGTCGGGGTTCACAGCCAGAACGCCCTGGGCGTAGCCGCAGGCGAACTTGCGGATCAGCGGGATGTCCATGCCGCCGATGAAGCCGACGGTGCCGGTTTCCGAGGACATGGCGGCCAGCATACCGACAAGGTAGGAGCCTTCGTGCTCGTTAAAGACGACCGAGCGGACGTTCGGCATGTCAACGACCATGTCGATGATCGCGAACTTGGTGTCCGGATAGTCGGCGGCAACGGTCGCAAGCGGGGTCGCCCACGAGAAGCCGGCCATAACGATCGGGTTGTTGCCGGCTTCGGCGAACTGGCGGATGGCCTGTTCACGCTGCGCGTCCGAGGTGATTTCGAATTCACCGAACGAACCGCCGGTTTCTTCGGCCCAACGCTGTGCGCCGTTGAAGGCGGATTCGTTGAACGACTTGTCGAACTTGCCGCCGAGGTCGAAAATCAGGGCCGGATCGGCCAGCGCGGCGCCTGCGGACAGGGCCAGCGCAGCGGATGCGCCCAGAAATTTGGTCATAAGGGTCATGTGGGTCTCCCAAAATCGTTATCTTAGCCGCCCGACTCTGTGGTGCGGGGGGCTACTGACATCTGTTGTGCCAGACTCGATCTAGCGGCTCAAGGGCGCCTTTGGTCAACCGGATTCTTGCATTTTTCGGCAAAATTTAATCGAAAGGTCAAATAATTTGGCGACTCGGGCCGTGATGGCGGGGACAGAGATGTCGGACCTTAGGTCAAGTTGGCGGCCGATTTGCCGCTCAAAACGCGGGTATCCGTCGATTCGCCGGTCAGAGTCCCAGTCGAAGGACCAGCGCGTCGGCCTTTTTGCCGCCGGGGCGGTCATAGTAGCCATTTCGCTCTCCGACTTGCTGGTAGCCCAGGCTGTCATAAAGCGCGCGCGCGGCGGGATTGTCCGAGGCGACCTCGAGAAATACCTGAAGCGCACCGGCGCGGCGGGCCTGTGCGTGGAAACTGGTCAGGCAGCCTCGGGCCAGTCCCAGCCTGCGGGCATCGGGATGAGTCGCGACGGTCAGGACCTCGGCTTCGTCCAGCGTGACGCGTCCGATGACAAAGGCACTGGTATCGCCGCAGCGGATCACCGCCGGATCGGCCAAAAGCCGGTCGATTTCGTCTTCGCTCCAGCCCCGGTCCGGCGAAAATGCACGCGCATGGGTTTCGGCAAGACCGGCGGCGCTCATGGCAGGATCACCGGCCCAGAGTCGCGCGACGGGGCGGCGTCGGCGGCGCGCAGATAGGTCGGGCGCGGGGGCTGCGACCCTGTCCCGATCCGACGCGCCGCGATCCGAGCGATTGCTTCTGTCAGGGGCATGGCTGCTGCAATCTCATTGCCAAGGACGGCGCGAAGCGGGTCGGGGATCACCCCCACGAACGGGGCGCCAGCCATGCCGGTCAGTTCGGGCAGCGGTTCATCCGGTTGCCAATGGCGCGGCTCCATGGGGGAGGCGCCGAACGACTGTAGGTAAAAGCCGCCCCGAGGCGCTTCGAGTCCGGCGAATTGGGCCGATGTGCCTTCGACTGCTGCCTCTAGCCGCGTGACCCCGATCGAGGGTTTGCCCAAGGCAAGCGCCAGACCGCGTGCCGCGGCGACCGAGATCCGGATGCCCGTGAAATTGCCCGGTCCGGTCCCGACACCGATCGCGTCCAGATCAGACCACTGCAGCCCGTTTTCGGACAGGAGGTCCTGCAAAAGGGGCATGAGCCGCTCTGCCTGCCCGCGCTTCATGTCCTCAGACCGATGCGCGGTCAGCGTTTCGCCATGCAAAAGGGCCGCAGCGACGTGCGGCCCTGATGTATCGAAAGCCAGAACGACCAGAGACTTGGACATGGATCAGGCTGCGACGGGCCGGACCTCGACCACTTCTGGAATGTAGTGGCGCAGCAGGTTTTCGATCCCCATTTTCAGCGTCAGGGTCGACGACGGGCAGCCCGCGCAGGCGCCCTGCATGTGCAGGTAGACGACGCCGCGGTCAAAGCCGTGGAAGGTGATGTCGCCGCCGTCCTGGGCCACGGCCGGACGCACGCGAGTATCAAGCAGCTCTTTGATTTGCTTGACGATTTCCGAGTCTCCTCCGGAATGTTCAGCGTGTCCGCCAGCGTTGGTGCGTTCGCCTTCCATGACCGGCTGGCCGGACTGGTAGTGCTCCATGATCGCGCCAAGGATCGCGGGTTTGATGTGGTCCCATTCGGTGTCCGCCGCCTTTGTGACGGTGACGAAATCGGTGCCGAAGAAAACGCCGCTCACGCCCGAAACCGCAAAGATGCGCTGTGCCAGCGGCGATCCGCCCGCCGCGTCGCCCGTCGGGAAATCAGCGGTTCCGGCATCAAGCACCGCCTCGCCGGGCAGGAACTTTAGCGTGGCCGGGTTCGGCGTGGATTCGGTCTGGATAAACATGGGAAGCCTACCTTTTCTGTCAGGCTTCAGATATGCGCTCGGGGGGCAGGCAAGTCAAGGTTTGGAACCGTTCTAAATCGGTCGCGCTAAGGCTCAGGTTATGACCTCGAGCTTTTCCTTGCTCATTTCACCCGGAACGATGGTGATCGGCACCGGCAAGGAACCGGACTGCCGGGTGAGCTGGCTGACCAGCGGGCCGGGACCCTTGCTGTCGGTTCCGGCGCCCAGAACCAAGACGCCGATTTCCTGATCTTCGCGGATCTGGGCAAGGATTTCGGGAACCGAGTCGCCTTCGCGGATCACCAGTTCGGGGTCGACGTTCTGTTTGTCGCGCATCCATTTGGCAAAGACTTCGAAGTGCGCCACGATCCGTTCGCGGGCCTCTTCGCGCATGATTTCGCCGACGCCGATCCAGTGGTTGAATTCTTCGGGCGGGATCACCGAAAGGATCTGGACCCCACCGCCGGTCTTTGCCGCGCGCATGGCGGCAAAGCGCATGGCGTTCAGGCATTCGCGGCTGTCGTCCAGCACCACAAGGAACTTGCGCATCGGTGTCTCCTTCGCCGCAATCATGGCGGAACAGCCTTTGGCTGGCAATGTCTGTTGCCGACGCGTCAGGGTCCAGACGCGATACGAAAGACCCTGTCGGGCTTAGTTCCCCGACAGCGCCCAGTCCCAGTACAGGTCACGCGCGCGGCGGGTGGTCCTGCCGATCTGGTACTGGCGGTCGTCAAGCGCCGTGACCGGCGTCACCTTTGAGAAATTGCCGGACAGGAACACTTCGTCCGCGTTTCGCACATCGTCGAACGACAACACGGTTTCGTGGACCGTCACGCCGTCCTTTCTAAGGTTGTCGATATGCCGCGCGCGGGTGATCCCGGCCAGGAAGGTTCCATTGGGGATCGGGGTAAAGACTTCGTCGTCCTTCACGATGAACACGTTCGAGGTCGCGCTTTCGGCGACGTTGCCCATGGCATCCGCGACCAAGGCGTTGCCAAAGCCTTTGGACCGCGCTTCGGTCAACATGCGGGCGTTGTTGGGGTAAAGGCAGGCGGCCTTTGCGTTCACGACCGCCGACTCGATCACGGGGCGGCGAAAGCGCGTGGTGGTCAGTGTCGTGCTTGCCCCCGGTTGGGCCATCGGGATCGCTTCGAGGCAGAGCGCAAAGCCGGTTTCGTCCTGTTGCGGAACGATGGCGGTGGCGTCGCCGGTGATCCCCCAATACATCGGCCGGATATAAAGCGCGGTGCCCGGTGCGTAGCGCTTGATGCCTTCGCGGGCGATTTCGACCATGTCGTCGGTCGACACCGTCGGTTTCAGCATCAGCGCCTCGGCCGAGCGGTTTGCGCGGGCGCAATGGGCCTTTAGATCGGGCGCCACGCCTTCGAACCAGCGCGCCCCGTCAAAAACGTTCGAGCCAAGCCACGCGCCGTGGTCCGCCGCACGGATGACCGCGACATCGCTGTCGTGCCAAGCACCGTTGTAGTAGGTCTTGATATCGGTTCCGGTCGCCATGGGCCTGTCTCCTTGAGTCTCTGTCCGCGACCCTAGGGGCGGGCACAAGGAAGGTCCAGACCGTAGCCCGATCAGGCTTCGGACAACAGTTTGCGCAGGTCCAGTCGGGTATTGTTCATCGCCAGTTTTCCGTCCGGCAGGCGCGGCCAGTCGGCCTCGGGGCGGTCGCGGTAGATCTCGATCCCGTTGTCGTCGGGGTCGCGGAAATAGATCGCCTCGGACACGCCATGGTCGGCGGCTCCGTCCAGTTGCACACCGGCACGGATCGCGCGATTCAGCGCCTGCGCAAGCGTTTTGCGGTCGGGATACAGGAAGGCCGTGTGGTACAGGCCGGTGTGACCCGGCGGCGGCGGTGTCGCGCCAAGGCTTTCCCAAGTGTTCAGGCCCAGATGGTGATGGTAGCCGCCCGCCGACAGAAAGGCCGCGCCATCGCCATAGCGTTGCATCAGTTCCAGCCCCAGCACGCGGGTGTAGAATTCAATCGAGGCCTCTAGGTCAGACACCCGCAGGTGGACGTGGCCGATACGGGTGGCAGGGGGAGCAATGTCAGTCATGTGTCCGTTCTTTCGTCGCAGTTGCCCCTAGATAGCAAAACACCTTTGCCACCGTTATAGGCACCCGCGAACGGCAATGGTGCGCGGATCGCATAGTCGCGCCCTTAACCGTGCCGGCTGAATGTCCAGCGGGTGGTTTGGGTAAACTGCTGGCCCTTGCGCAGCAGGATCGACGGAAAATGGTCGTGATTGGGGGCGTCGGGCCAGAATTGCGCCTCTAGCGCCAGTCCCTCGTAGGGGGGGCGGGTCGACTGCCCGACCTCTCGGCAATCGTAGACCTGCAGCCCGGGCGCATCGGTCGACAGGGTCAAGGTGACACCGCTTTGGCCCTGCAACTTCAGCACCTCACGGCAGGGGCCCTGACCCTCTGCCAGACAGAAATTCGTGTCGAGCGGCGGTTGACCGGCAGAGATCATGACCGGCGCGCGGAAATCGAACGGGGTTTGGGCGACCTCGGCCACGTCGCCGGTGGGCAGCATGGCGTCGTCAGTCGGGAGATAGTGATCGGCGTGGACTTGCAGCCTATGTCCGGAAATGCTGCCGCTGCCGTCAAGGTTCCAGTAGCTGTGATTGGCAAGGTTCATGACGGTCGCCTCGTCCGACCGGCCTGTCAGCGTCAGTGTCAGGCTTTGGTCCGCGATCTCGAACCGCGCCGAGATCGTTCTGGCGCCCGGCAGGTCGCATTGCCCGTCGACCAGATCGATCGACAGCGTGACCGACGTGTCGGTCGCATCGGTGATTGTCCAAAGTTTCCGGTGGGTGCCGTGCCGACCCGAGTGCAGCGAATGGCGGCCGTCCTGATTGCGCTCCAGTTCGTACATCATCCCCGCGATCTTGACCCGCGCGTTGCCGATGCGGTTCACGACCGGTCCGATGACGGGACCGTAATAGGCCATCGGACCTTCGTAGTCGGCAAGGTCCAAGGACCCCAGCGTCAGGTCATGATTCACGCCCGACAGCCGCACCGACTGCAGGATCGCCCCAAAGGTCAGCACCGTGGCGCGCAGCCGGTCCGAGCCGATGGTGACGGACTGGACCTCGGCCCCGTCGCCGGTCGCGCCAAAACGGGAAATCACAGCGCTTCCCAATGGACGCCGGCGGCAGGTATCCGCACCCCGTGCCATTTCCGGGCCACCGGAGCATAGTTCAGCACGAAGCGATGGGTCGATGTCGTCCGCACCCGCAGGCCATCGGGCATCGGGGTCGTTTCGATCCCCGCCGCGTCGCAAAGCCCGCCAATGATGCGGGCAAAGGTTTTATCCGTCGGCCATCCCGCGAGGTAGCGCAGGTGGTCGGTGCCCATGATCGCGGGGGCACCGCTTTCGGTCATCAGGTGGACCGGCGCGCTTCCTTCCAGATGGTCGAACCAGCGGCGGAACTTGCCCTTGCCCGCCAGCCGGACGACATCCTCGGGCGGCAGGCTTTCAGAGGCGACGACGCTCACATCCAGTCCCTCGACATCGGGGCCCAGAGGCAGGCGGACCGACAGTTCGTCGGTCTTCACATCCGTGCGTGGCCCAAGCAGCGCGATCCCGCGATAGGACGCGAGCGCGGCGCGCAGCGGGTCCGTCAGGCTGAACACAGCCGGTACCAGAACCAGCCCATAGGCCGACAGATCGGCGGTATCGGGCGGGATGATATCGATGTTCAACCCCAGCGCGCGACAGGCGCGATAGGCGGCAAACACCGCTTCGAAATGACCAAAGTCGCGTCCCTGCGGCTGTGCTTCCCACGCCCATGCGCTGTCATAGTCGAACACGATCGCCACGGGGCTGGTTCCCGCATCGGCATCCGGCAGGTCGCGCAATTCGCGGGCCACCGTTGCCGCGGCCTCTAGCGCCGGAGCAGGGGCATTGTCGGGCCGCAGCAGGCCGGAATGCATCTGCTCTTGCGCAAAGGGCGCCTGCCGCCAGCGGAAATAGCTCACACATTCGGCACCATGGGCAAAGGCTTCCCACGCCCAGAGCCGCGTCATTCCCGGCAGCGGCGCGACGTTCCACGGGGCCCAGTTCACCGGACCGGGCTGCTGTTCCATTACCCACCAACGACCCTTCTTGCCCACGCCTCGGTACAGGTCATGGTGAAAGGCCTGAAAGTCGGGGTCGCCCTGCCGCAAGAACGCGCGACGGCGGTCGTCGGTCGTGTCCACGCGGTCAATCAGAAAGCCCAGCGGATAGCTGTCCCAGCTTGCGATATCCAGATCGCGACCGACCTTCCAATGATCAAAGCTCGTGATCTTGCCCATATAGTTGTGGGCGATCGGGGCCTTGGAGTGCTTGCGGATTTCATCGACCTGAATGCGGTTAAAGTCGACCACCTGATCCGAGCTGTAGCGCTTGAACGCCAGCACGTGGGGATGGTTCGGCTCGGTCACGGTCAGGTTCGGCAGGTCGATCTGGTCAAAGCCGGTATATTCCATCGACCAGAACACGTTGCCCCATGCGCGGTTCAGGGCGTCGGGGCTTTGGTAGCGCTGGGCCAGCCAGTCGCGGAACCCCGCGCGGGCGGCGTCCGAGTAGCTAAGAACAGTATCGTGGCAGTCGTATTCGTTGTCGGTCTGCCACGCCGCGACGATCGGGTTCTTGCCGTAACGCTCGGCCAGAGCGCGGGTGATCCGGCGGCTTTCGTCGCGATATCCGTGGTGGCTGAAACAGTAGTGACGGCGCGACCCGAACTTGCGCGGGCGGCCTTGGGCATCGACGGCCAACATGTCGGGGTGGCGGTCGATCATCCAGCGCGGAGGCGTCGCGGTCGGCGTGCCCAGAACGACCTTCAGTCCGGCCTTGCCCAGCGTTTCGATGGCGCGGTCCAGCCAGTCCCAGTGGAATTCGCCCTCGACCGGCTCGATACGGGACCAAGCGAATTCACCGATCCGGACCCAAGTGATGCCGGTTTCGGCCATCATGCGGGCATCGGTTTCCCAGCGGTCCTCGGACCAGTGTTCGGGATAATAGCAAACGCCGATGGTGCGTTTCATTGTCGGAATCCTCGTGTGATCGCGCCGCCGGTGTCAGACCAGAACGCGGTGTTCTTCTTGCCCGCGATAGGCGGTGTCGGCGGCGTAGACACAGCCCTCGCCCGATGCGTCGTCCGGCAGGCCGACCGCCGCGGTTGTGCAATACAGCGTGCTCAGGTCGTCACCCCCGAAGGCGGGGCAAGAGGTCTGCAGCCCGCCAAAGGCCACCTCGGTCAGAAAGCTGCCGTCAGGAGAATAGGCCGCCACGCGCGACGCGCCCCATTGTGCGTTCCACAAGTTGCCCGACGCATCCACCACAGCGCCGTCAGGGTTCAGCCCCGTGCCGGTCAGGTCGATGTGGACTTCGGGGTCGCCTTTTGGCCAGCCGCTGTCGGTCAGCGCCACGCGCATGATCCGCGCCGTCGGAGTGTCGGTGAAATAGGCGGTCAGACCGTCCGGCGCAAAGCAGATCGCGTTGGAAATCGTGATCTTGTCAAAGAGCTTTACGACCTCGCCGCGCCAGTAACGATAGATCGCTCCGGCGCCGTCTTCGGCGTTGATGCCCATGGTTCCGATCCAGAAACCGCCATAGGGGTCCGCCCGTCCGTCGTTGGATCGGGTGGCCGCATTGTCGTCCTCCAGCCCGCAGAGCCGCTGCCGTTGGCCGGTGGGAATGTCGAACAGCCACAAAGCCGACTGGCTGGCCATCATAAGCTGGTCATTGTCGACCCAACCCGCCGCCGAAACATAGTCGTCAAAGCTCCACTCGGCAGATTTCGACATCAGCTTTCGACCCAGAATGTCGAACCAAAACAGCTCTTTACGTTCTGGGTGCCACATCGGGCCCTCGCCCAGTTCGCAACGTCGGTCGTCGAAAATCATCTGGCCGCCTCGTCATATGCCGCAACGAGCGCCGCCGCCCGCGTGGCAATGTCCTGAAGGCTCATGCCGGGTTTGTAAAGCGCCGATCCGATGCCGAAACCGTCCGCGCCCGCCGCGATCCAGTCGCTGAAATTCTCGGGGCCGGCGCCGCCCACGGCATAGACGGCGGTGCCCTTCGGCAGGACCGCGCGGATCGCTTTCAGACCCTCGGGGCCGATCAGGCTGCCGGGGAATAGCTTTAGGCCCGTGGCACCGGCGGCAAGGGCCGCGAAACATTCGGTGGGCGTCATCACACCGGGCCAGCTTTGCATGCCTTTGGCGCGGGTGGCGGCGATGACGTCGGGGTTGCAATTGGGGGACACGACCAGCCGCCCGCCAGCGTCATGGACCTGCCCGACCTCTGCCACGGTCAGCACAGTTCCGGCCCCGATCAGCGCAACGTCCCCGCAGGCATCGGCCATCGCGGCGATGCTGTCAAAGGGATCGGGCGAATTCAGCGGCACTTCGATCTGGGTGATGCCCGCGTCGATCAAGGCGCGGGCGGCGGGGGCGGCCTCGGCGGGCGAAATGCCTCGCAGGATCGCGATCAGAGGGCGGGTCATGCGGTCACCTTTACCATGCGTCGGGCGGCGGCCAGACCTGCCAAAGTGGCTTGTTCCACATCGACCGAAACCACGCTGACCGATTGCGATCCCAGCGCGCGGCGATACAGGCCCGCGATGCCCTGTGCGCCTAGAACGGCGACTTGCTGGCCCAGCCAATA
>JALQXR010000077.1 GCA_023263105.1 Marivivens sp.
CATGACCACCACCGTATCGCGACCCTGTGGCTGTGCCACCGAGAGCTGACAGGTATTAGCGCCACGTACGCTGCGCGTTGCCGGGTGCGCCCCCTCTGGGAGCACGACAACCGCTGGCTCCGCCGCGAAGCGCGCCGTGGCGTGACGATCGGCGGGCTGTGCACCGCGGGCTATACCTTGGCCAAGGCGGGCTTGCTGGACGGCAAGAAAGCCACCATCCACTGGGAAAATCAGGACAGTTTTTCCGAGGAATTCGAAGAAGTTAAGCTGACAAAGTCGGTCTTTGTGGTGGATGGCAACCGGATCACGACGGCGGGCGGCACGGCGTCGATCGACCTCATGCTGAAGATCATCGCCGACGACCACGGCGAGGAACTGGCCAACGCGGTCGCCGACCAGCTGATCTACTCGTCGATTCGGACCGATCAGGACACCCAGCGTCTGTCGATCCCGACCCGCATCGGCATCCGCCACCCGAAGCTCAGCCGCGTCATCCTGATGATGGAGCAGAACCTAGAAGAGCCGATCAGCCCCGCCATTCTGGCCAAAGAGGTCGGCATGTCGACGCGCCAGCTAGAGCGGCTGTTCCGGCGCTATCTAAGCCGGAGCCCAAAGCGGTATTACATGGAACTGCGGCTGCAAAAGGCGCGAAACCTGCTGATGCAGACCGATATGAGCGTGATCAACGTGGCGCTTGCCTGCGGCTTTGCCTCGCCGTCGCATTTCTCGAAATGCTACCGTTCGCTCTATGATACGACCCCGTACCGCGAACGCGGCAGCCACGCGAGCCGGTTGTCTATCTAAAGCGGTTTCCAAAGTGCTTTTTCCTGCGTTTCAGGGGTATTTAAGCCGATTTCGCTTTCGGATTGCACTTTCCTTTTCCGAACTGATTGATAGGCTGCCCGTCAGGATAAACATATCCATTAGGGAGACTATCTAATGAAGAAACTTTTGCTGGCCACCACGGCCACCGCGCTGCTGGCGGGTGCTGCCTCGGCCGAAGAAATCAAAATCGGTATCCTGCTTGGCTTCACCGGCCCGATCGAATCGATCACTCCGGCGATGGCTGACGGTGCTGAACTGGCAATCGCAGAAGTGAACGCTTCGGGCGCGCTGCTGGGCGGCTCGACCGTGACTGGCATCCGCGGTGACTCGACCTGCGTCGACGCCGGTGCTGCAACCGCGACCGCCGAACGTCTGATCACCTCTGATGGCGTCATGGGCATCGTCGGTGGCGACTGCTCCGGTGTGACCGGCGCTGTTCTGGCCAACGTCGCGCTGCCGAACGGCATCGTGATGGTGTCGCCCTCGGCCACCTCGCCCGCTCTGTCGACCGCCGAAGACAACGGCCTGTTCTTCCGCACCGCTCCGTCGGATGCGCGTCAGGGCCAAGTCATGGCTGACATCCTTGGCGAGCGCGGCATCACCGAAGTCGCCGTGACCTTCACCAACAACGACTACGGCAAAGGTCTGGCCGAATCCTTCCAGGCTGCGTTCGAAGCAGCTGGCGGCAAGGTCACCATTTCCGCAGCCCACGAAGACGGCAAAGCCGACTACTCGGCTGAAGTCGGCGCGCTTGCTTCGGCTGGCGGTCAGATCCTCGTCGTCGCTGGTTACCTCGACCAGGGTGGTGCAGGCATCATCCGCGGTTCGCTCGACACCGGCGCGTTCGACACGTTCATGCTGCCCGACGGCATGGTTGGCGCGGCTCTCGAAGAGAACTTCGGCGCCGAGCTGAACGGCTCCTTCGGTCAGCACCCGGGCACCGACTCGGACGGCGCGGCTGCCTACACCGCTGCAGCAACCGCTGCTGGCTTTGACGGCACCTCGGCCTTCTCGCCGGAATCCTATGACGCTGCTGCTTTGATCATGCTGGCCATGCAGGCTGCCGGTTCTTCGAACCCGGCCGACTATGCCGCCAAGCTGATGGATGTTGCCAACGCTCCGGGCGAACCGATCCAGCCGGGTGAACTGGGCAAGGCTCTTGAGCTGCTCGCCGCCGGTCAGGACATCGACTACGTCGGTGCGTCGGCTGTCGAACTCATCGGACCCGGCGAATCCGCTGGTAACTACCGCGAGATCGAATTCGTCGACGGTATGATCAGCACCGTTAAGTACCGCTAAACGCGATACACGACTAAAGAACGGCGCGGGACTACCTCCCGCGCCGTTTCCTTACCAGTATCCGGCAAACGGATCGTTCGACCCAAGGGGGGGCGCTCATGATCGTCGTTGAAGACCTTCATAAACACTTTGGCGGATTCCACGCGGTGGATGGCGCCAGCCTAAGCATCAAGCCCGGTTCGATCACCGGCCTGATCGGCCCCAATGGCGCGGGCAAGACCACGTTGTTCAACGTGATCGCCGGTGTGCATGGCCCGACGTCGGGTCGCGTGACCATGGCGGGCGAGGACATCACCGGACTGCCGCCGCACGAACTGTTCCACAAGGGGCTGCTGCGGACCTTTCAGATCGCTCATGAATTTTCCTCGATGACGGTGCGCGAAAACCTGATGATGGTTCCGGGCAGCCAGTCCGGCGAAACCCTCTGGAATGCATGGTTCGCGCGCGCAAGGATCGCTCAGGAAGAGCGGGATTTGTTGAAGAAAGCCGACGAAGTCCTTGAATTCCTTACGATTGATCACCTGAAGGACGAAAAGGCG
This sequence comes from Marivivens sp., assembly GCA_023263105.1. Taxonomy (GTDB): domain Bacteria; phylum Pseudomonadota; class Alphaproteobacteria; order Rhodobacterales; family Rhodobacteraceae; genus JALQXR01. The sequence goes on from JALQXR010000077.1 coordinate 2,664, forward strand.
GGCAACCTATCCGGCGGCCAGAAAAAGCTGTTGGAACTGGGCCGCACCATGATGGTCGACGCCAAGATCGTGTTTCTGGACGAAGTCGGCGCCGGTGTGAACCGGACCCTTCTGAACACCATCGGTGATGCGATCATCCGGTTGAACAAAGAACGCAACTACACCTTTGTCGTGATCGAACACGACATGGATTTCATCGGTCGTATTTGCGATCCGGTGATCTGTATGGCCGAAGGCAAGGTGCTTGCCGAAGGGTCGCTGGCCGAGATCAAGGCCAACGAGCATGTGATCGAAGCCTATCTGGGCACCGGTCTTAAGAACAAGGCCATGGTCGGCGCATGATGTCTGCGCGCCGCCTCATCGCGGCCGGTTCGGTCGTCTGGGCGACGCAGGTGGGGGCAGACCCCGCCTGTGGCGATGACGGCGTGCTGCGGTTCTGCCCGTCCGTCGGGCCTTGGGCCGTGGCGGACGAGGTGGCGGATGCCGACATGGGGCCCGGTGGCCGGGTCTGGATTGCGGGCGACGATGTTCTGTTTGTCACCCCGCGGGCCGACCTGATCGACTACGGGCTGACTGATACGGTCGAAAGCCATGCCCAGACATTGTCCGACCTGCTGCAAAGCGCGGGGCTGGAACCTGACGGTTATTGGCGCAGCTTTCCCGAGCCCGCCACCGCGATGACCGCCGGTATCGAAGAACCGCGGGCCGTGCGTCTGTTTACCCTGATCACGCTGGGCGCGACGCCTTACCTGATCGGATCGATCCACCCGCCTGCCGCCGATGTCACGTCGCTTTGGCAGATGCATCGCGATGCGGTCGCCGCGATGGAGCTGTCGCAATGATGCGGCTGGTCCAAATGGTCGCGGCCATGGTGCTGGCGTCCGCCCTGCCCGCTTTGGCACAGGAAAACTGCGCCGATATCGGCGTGAATGTCGTGTTCTGCTCTGACTGGTCGACCGTCTCGGCCGCCGCGCCCGAGCCCGCCGAGAACGGCGGCGCATTGGTGCGGATCGACGGGGCCGGCGGGTTCTCGGGGGTTGTCCGCAGCTTTGCCGAAGTGATCCCGCGCAGCCTTGCGGCGGATACCGAAATGCTCGCGCGGATCGGCATGGACCTGTTCGCCGACGACAACGGGATTACCCGGGCCGAGGCACTGGACCAGTTCGAGCCGGCCTTGGTCAGCACCGATGGCGACGTCACCAGCATCGATCTGCGGTGGCAGGGCGATCTGTCAGGGACCGCGGGCATGGGCATCGTCCGCCTGCAGGTGTCGGGCCCGCGTCTGGTCTGGCTGTCGCTGTCCGGCTCGATGACCGACGGCGATCTGGCGGCGGTGCTTGACGCGTTGCTGCAAGAGGCGTCGGCAAATATGACCATCGGACCGCTGCCCGCGGACGAGGAAATCTATCCCTGCGATCCCCTGACGGACACAATCGCCTTTTGCACGGCGGGCACGCCTTGGGCGGGCACCACGGGTCTGGCCGATCCCAATCTGGGCGATCTTGGACTTTACTGGCAGGCGGGCCCCGATTTTCTGGTCATCGTACCGCGCCCCGATCTGGTCGAGTTCGGCCTGACCGGCACGCAGGAGTCGCACGCGCAGGTCCTGACCTCGCTCTTGTCCGGCGATCCGGGCGAAATCGTGGGCTATCTGCAGCCGCTCGGAGAACAGGCGCCAGCCGTTTCCGCGGCCTCGGTCGACACCACGCAGGGCGACGGCATTGTCCGCGTCTTTACCCTTATCACCGTTGGGTCCATGCCGCTGTTCGTCAGCACCATGCAGCCCGGCAGCAGCTTTGACGATCCGATGTGGCAGAACCATCTTGCCGCACTCTTTGCACTCACGGAGGACAGTCTGTGACAGACAACCCCTACCAGCAGAACAGAGGCAACAAGGACGCCTCGATCACCAATCCGCATGGCCGCGGCGAAATCCCCTTTGTCGAAAGCGGCAAAGTGGTTCCGGCGGGCACCGATGGTCCGTTCCTGATCGGGGACGCCATGACCGGCGGCTACGGTCGGGGTCCGGACATCCTCCATTCCTGCACCATCGCGGTCAATCCGGGTGAAATCGCAGTGATCGTCGGCCCGAACGGCGCCGGCAAATCGACCGCGATGAAAGCGATCTTCGGGATGCTGAACGTCCGCTCCGGTTCGGTCCGGCTGGCGGGCGAAGACATCACCGCCCTGTCGCCTCAGGACCGCGTGGTCAAGGGCATGGGCTTTGTCCCGCAGGTCCGCAATATCTTTCCGTCGATGACCGTCGAAGAGAACCTGGAAATGGGGGCGTTCATCCGCCGCGACGAAATCAAGAGCACGATGGAGCAGGTCTATCACCTGTTCCCGATCCTGAAGGACAAGCGCAATCAGGCAGCGGGCGAACTGTCGGGCGGTCAGCGCCAGCAGGTGGCCGTGGGGCGCGCGCTGATGACAAAGCCAAAGGTCCTGATGCTGGACGAACCCACCGCGGGCGTGTCGCCCATCGTGATGGACGAACTTTTCGACCGTATCATCGAGGTCAGCCGCACCGGCATCCCGATCCTGATGGTGGAACAGAACGCGCGTCAGGCGCTGGAAATCGCAGACCGTGGCTATGTGCTGGTGCAGGGGCGCAACGCGCATACCGGCACGGGCAAGGAACTTCTCGCCGACCCCGAGGTCCGGCGCAGCTTCCTGGGGGGATAAGAGCTTGGATATCATCAACGCACTCGTTGCAATTGCAAACTACGTTCTGATCCCGGGCATGGCCTATGGATCGCAGCTCGCCCTTGGTGCGCTGGGGGTCACTCTGGTCTACGGGATCCTGCGGTTCTCGAACTTTGCCCATGGCGACATGATGGCTTTCGGGACCACGATCACCATCCTGTTCACATGGTGGTTCCAGTCGATGGGGCTGCACTTTGGTGTCCTGCCGACCGCGCTGTTGGCCCTGCCCTTCGGCATCGGCGGGGCGATCCTGCTGGCGCTTGGCACCGACCGGACGGTCTACCGGTTCTACCGGCGCAAGAAAGCCGATCCCGTGATCCTTGTGATCGTGTCGATGGGCGTGATGTTCATCATGAACGGCATTGTCCGCTTTATCATCGGGGTGAACGACCAGAACTTTGCCGACGGCTCGCGGTTCATTATCTCGGCGCGGGAATGGAAAGAATGGACCGGTCTGGCCGAGCCTCTGGCCCTGAAGTCCACGCAGGCCCTGACCGTTGTCGTTGCCATCCTTGTCGTGGCGGCGCTGTTCTGGTTCCTGAACCGCACCCGCACCGGTAAATCGATGCGCGCGTTTTCCGACAACGAAGATCTGGCGCTCTTGTCCGGCATCAACCCCGAACGGGTCGTCGCCGTGACATGGATCATCGTGGCCGCGCTGGCCACCGTGGCCGGTGTGCTTTACGGGCTGGACAAGAGTTTCAAGGCATTCACCTATTTCCAGCTGTTGCTGCCGATCTTTGCCAGCGCCATCGTCGGAGGTCTGGGCAACCCGCTCGGAGCCATCGCGGGCGGCTTTGTGATCGCCTTCTCAGAGGTGACCGTCACCTATGCGTGGAAAAAGGTCGTGACCTACCTGCTGCCCGAAAGCATGGCGCCGGACGGCTTGGTCCAGCTCCTGTCCACCGACTATAAATTCGCGGTGAGCTTTGGGATCCTGATCATCGTTCTCCTCTTCAAGCCCACGGGTCTTTTCAAAGGACAATCGGTATGACGTTCAACATGCGCGCAACACTTCTTTTTGCCTTTGTCGCTGTGCTGTTCGTCCTCGAAGGCACGACGACGGTCTGGATTTTTTCCGGTAGCTGGAACACCTCTCTGGGGATTCTGAACATGGCGCTGATCTCTGCGATCATGGCCTTGGGTGTGAACCTGCAGTGGGGCTTTGCGGGGCTGTTCAACGTCGGGATCATGGGTTTTGTGGCTCTTGGCGGTCTGGCGACGGTTCTGGTGTCGATGCCCCCCTCGCCCGGCGGTTTCGCGGCTGGCGGGCTCGGGATCATTTCCGGCCTGCTGATGGGGGCCGCGACGCTGTTCGTGGCGATCTATGCCTATGGTCATATGCCAAAGGGACGGACGCGGACTCTGGCGATGCTGGCGATCCTGATCGTGGGGTTCTTTGTGTACCGCGCGATTTTCGATCCCGCCGTTGCCGCGGTCGAAGCAATCACGCCTGCGTCCACCGGTAACCTTGGCGGCCTGAACTTCGGGGATCCCGCGACCTATAAGGAACGGGGCTGGGTCACGCTGCTAAGCTGGCCGGTCGGCGGCATCCTTGCGGCAGGCGCGGCCTGGATCGTCGGCAAGGCCGCTCTGGGCCTGCGGTCGGACTATCTGGCCATCGCAACCATGGGCGTGGCCGAAATCTGCGTCGCGATCCTGAAAAACGAAGACTGGCTGTCGCGCGGTGTGAAGAACATCATCGGCATCCCGCGTCCGGTTCCCTACGAAGTCGACCTGCAGAACACGCCCTCTTTCGTCGAACGGGCGGCGTCGTTCGGTCTGGACCCGACCACGGCGTCCACGATCTACGTCAAGCTGCTGTACGGCGTCCTGTTCGCCGCCGTGCTGCTGTTCATCCTGTGGCTGGCCGAAAGAGCGCTGAAATCGCCTTGGGGCCGGATGATGCGCGCGATCCGTGACAACGAAGTCGCCGCCGAAGCGATGGGCAAAGACGTGACCCGCCGCCACCTGCAGATCTTTATCCTAGGATCGGCAGTCTGCGGCATCGCAGGCGCGATGATGACCACGATCGACAGCCAGTTGACGCCCGGCACCTATCAGCCGCTGCGCTTTACCTTCCTGATCTGGGTGATGGTGATCCTTGGCGGGTCGGGAAACAACTTTGGCTCGGTTCTGGGCGCGTTTCTGGTCTGGTGGCTTTGGGTTCAGGTGGAACCGATGGGCCTGTGGCTGAGCGACACGCTGACCGCCGGTCTGGCCGACGACAACTGGTTCCGCATCCGTATGCAGGACGCCGCGGCACATATGCGGCTGTTTACGATGGGGCTGTTGCTTCTTGTGGTGCTCAGGTTCAGTCCACGCGGACTGATCCCCGAGAAATAGAAAAAGGGGCGCCGGTTCGGCGCCCCTTTCCTTTTCCGGATGGTTCGGGTCAGTCCAGCGCGCGCAACCGCTTCAAAAGACTGGACGTATCCCAGCGCCCGCCCCCCATTTTCTGGACGTCCTTGTAGAACTGATCGACCAGCGCGGTGACCGGCAGGCTCGCGCCGGTTTCATTCGCGGTATCAAGACAGATGCCAAGATCCTTGCGCATCCAGTCCACCGCAAAGCCGTGGTCGAAATGGTCGTCCATCATCGTTTTGTAGCGGTTGGCCATCTGCCAGCTTCCGGCTGCGCCGCCGCTGATCACCTCGACCACCGCGCGCCCGTCCAGCCCTGCCTTTTCCGCAAAGTGCAGGCCCTCGGACAAGCCTTGCACGAGGCCAGCGATACAGATTTGGTTGACCATCTTGGTCAGCTGGCCCGCGCCGCTTTCGCCCAAGCGTTTGCACAGTTTGGCGTAGGACACCATGACCGGCTCGGCGGCGGCATAGGCGGTTTCTTCGCCGCCGCACATGATCACAAGCTGGCCGTTCTCGGCGCCGGCCTGCCCGCCCGAGACCGGAGCGTCGACAAAGGCGACACCTGCACCGGCCGCGGCGGCATGGAGTTCGCGCGTCACCTTGGCTGACACCGTCGTATGGTCGACAAAGACCGCCCCCGCCGACATTCCGGCAAAGGCTCCGTCGTCGCCAAGGCACACGCCGCGCAGGTCGTCGTCGTTCCCGACACAGGCCATCACGAAATCGGCGCCCTTTGCGGCCTCTTTCGGCGTGGCGGCAAAGCGTCCGCCGTGCGTCTTTGCCCATGCTTCGGCTTTGGCCGTGGTGCGGTTATAGACCGTGACCTCGTGCCCCTTGGCGACCAGATGACCGGCCATGGGAAACCCCATGACGCCCAACCCCAAAAACGCGACTTTTGCCATTGTTGAACCCCTCGTAGTCCGTGCAAGTTTCAGATACCGATAGGTAACTGCCCGACGCGGCAGGTCAACAGCCGTTAGGAGGCCAGAGCCAATGTCGTCCGTATTGCGATGGATGTTCCGGATTGCGACGGGATTGGTCGTGCTGGCCGTTCTGGCTGTGTCGTTGGTCTATTATTTCCTGTCTCGGTCGCTGCCGGACTATGGCACCACGACCGAGGTCGCCGGCATCTCGGCACCGGTCGAGATCGTCCGCGACCATTCCAACGTGCCCCATATCTTTGGACGCACGGACGCCGATGTCTTTTATGCACTTGGCTATGCCCATGCCCAGGACCGGCTGTGGCAGATGACGATGCTGCGGCGAACGGCGCAGGGCCGGTTGTCCGAACTGTTCGGAGAGGCCACGCTGCCGATCGACAAACTGCTGCGGCGGCTGGACCTGTATAATCTGGCGGTCGAGTCCGTCGCCGTTCAGGACGAGCCCACGACCGAGGCGCTTCGGGCCTATGCGGCGGGTGTCAACGCCTGGATCGGAGAGGTCAACAAAGGCGCGCGGGGTCGCGGCGCGCCCGAGATGTGGCTGTTCAACCACGCCGTCGCCCCGTGGGAGCCCGCCGATTCCATCGTGATCCTGAAGCTGATGGCGCTGCAACTGGCCAGCCATCTGCAGGACGAAGTCCTGCGCGCTCGGCTGTCGCTGGCCATGCCGGCAGAGCGGGTCGCGGACATCATGCCCGACGCGCCGGGGACCCCGATCCTGGACCTGCCGGAATATGCTGAACTCGTGCCCGGTGTATCCCCGTTCCGCCCCAACACCCGCATGGCCTACGGCCCGTTGAACCCCGTGAAGCCTTGGGAACTGGCGGGGGCATCGAATGCTTGGGCGGCGGGAATCTCGCGCTCTGCGACCGGCTCGACCCTTTTGGCCAATGACCCGCACCTTGGGCTGACGGCTCCGACGATCTGGTATCTGGCGCGGCTCGAACTGTCGACCGGAGGGGTGATCGGAGGCTCGATCCCCGGAACGCCGCTGATCCTGACGGGCCGGAACGTGGATCTGGGCTGGGGTCTGACCAGCGCCTATGTCGACGATCAGGACGTCTTTATCGAAGAAGTGAACCCGCAGAACGCGCTGGAATATCGGACC